>NZ_JAMYJY010000049.1:0-25942 GCF_024136985.1 Haloferax sp. AB510 | reverse complement strand
CCGGCGGCGCTGGCGCTGGTGCGGGCGCGGCCGGCGGCCCCGGCGGTGCGGACCCCGAGGACTTCGTCGACGCCGACGCGGACTTCGACGAGGAAGACGAGGACAACTAACTACCTGACCGCCTCTCGGCTCGCAGAGGAACCCGACGCCGGCGGTCGAATCCGGCCGAAACCCCGGGTTTGACGCCGCTCACACTCGCCGCGATACGAGAGACGGACTTTTCAAATACCTTCACCGGCTACAAGATATCAACTGATGAGCGAGGACTTCTACGACGTACTCGGGGTCTCGCGGGACGCCTCGAAAGACGAGATCAAGAACGCGTACCGCAAGAAGGCCGCGAAGTACCACCCCGACGTTTCCGACGAGGACGACGCCGAGGAGAAGTTCAAGAAGGTCCAGAAGGCAAAGGAGGTGCTCACGGACGACGAGAAGCGGCAGATGTACGACCAACTCGGTCACGAGCGCTTCCAGCAGTCCCAGAAACGCGGCGGCGGTGGCGGCGGCCGCGGACAGGGCAACCCCTTCGGCGGCGGCGGCAACCCCTTCGGCGGCATGGGCGGCGGCGGTGGCGGCTTCGAGGACATCTTCAACAACCTGTTCAACGGCGGCGCGGGCGGCCAACAGCGCAACCGCCCACAGCAGGGTCGCGACGTGGCCCAGCGCATCTCAATCGACCTCGAAGACGCCTACCACGGCGTCGAGCGCGACGTGACGATTCGCCGCCGCGAGGTCTGTCCCGAGTGCGACGGCGAGGGCCACCCCGACGACGCCGACGTGAACACCTGTTCGGAGTGTAACGGATCGGGCCAGCAGACGACGGTCCAGCAGACGCCCTTCGGCCGCGTCCAGCAGACGACGACCTGTCGCGCCTGCGGCGGCGAGGGCGAGACGTACAGCGAGGACTGCTCGGAGTGTCGCGGCAGCGGGCGCGTCCGCCGCACCCGAGACGTGACCATCACCATCCCCGCCGGCTTCCGCGACGGCCAGCGCCTCCGCTACCGCGGCGAGGGCGAACCGGGCGAGAACGGCGGTCCCAACGGCGACCTGTTCGTCGAGGTCAACGTCCGCGACCACGAGGAGTTCGAGCGCGACGGCGACGATCTCCGCTACACCCATCCCATCTCCTTCCCGCAGGCCGTCTTCGGCGCGACCGTCGAGGTGCCGACGCTCGACGGTGAGGAGGAACTGAAGGTGCCCGCGGGCACCCAAAGCGGGTCGACGTTCACCGTCTCCGGCGCGGGGATGCCGCACCTCGACGGCCGTGGTCACGGCGACCTGCACGTCGAGGTCCACGTCGTCACGCCCGAAGACCTCAACAAGGAACAGCGCGAGGCGCTCAAGGAGTTCGCCGAGGCCGGCGGCGAGGAGGTCAAAGAGGGCCTCTTCCAAAAGCTGAAGAACTCGCTGTAACGGATTTCCGGCACCACCACGCTCTCTTGTCCGGCGGCCGTCAGTTCGGGTGATGTCCTACACGAAAGCGAACTACGAGGACGTAGACGCGGTCGGCGGCGGTCTCCACTTCCTGCGAGACGAACTCGACTGCGTCGAACTCGGCTTCAGCGTGTTGGAGGCGGACCCCAACTGGTCCGGTAAGCCGCACGACCACGCCGAGCAGGGCCACGAGGAAGTGTACTACCTCGTCTCCGGCGGGGCGACGCTCGTCGTCGAGGACAAGAAACTCGACCTCGAACCCGGCGATGCCGTGCGCGTCTCGCCGGAGGACACCCGCGAACTCCGAAACGGCTCCGAGGAGAGCACGTTCGTCATTGCTGGCGCGCCCTGAGCGACGGAGCCCAGACTCAGATATCAACGCATACCTCGCCGCGTTCTCGACCCGCGAGAGCGCCTCGGGGGCTTTTTTCGCGCCGACTCCCTACGACCGGCCATGGACGTTATCGGCGACCTCATGGCCCGCGACCGGCGGAGCGACCGACTCGCACTCCGGGTCGACGGCCCCGGCCGGACCTACACGTACCACGACCTCATCACGACCTCGTACAAGGCCGGAAACGTCCTCCGCTACCTCGGTGTCCGCAAGGGCGCTCGGGTCGCGGTCGACCCGGTCTCACTCCCCGAGCCGCTGTTGACGTTCCTCGGGGCGGCTCAACTCGGCGCGGTGACCGCGTTCGACCCGGCGGTGGAGGCGCGGGCGACCGTGGTCGCCGTCGACCGCGAGGCCGAGTTCGCCGACCTGCCGCCGGGGCAGAAACTCGCCGTGTTCGGCGGGTCGCCGAGCTCGCCCGCCATCACGCACTGGGAACAGGAGGTCTGGAGCGAGAACCCCGCGGTCCACCCGGTGGTCGTCACCCCCGACGACCCGGCGCTCGTTGCCGACGACCGCGAGTTCACCCACAGCGACCTGCTGGACGCGGCCCGTGAGGTCGTCGCCGACTTCGACCTCGACGCGGGCGATACGGTCGCGGTCAGGTCGTCGCTCTCCCATCCCGGCACCGTCGTCGCCGGCGTGCTCGCCCCGCTTCTCGCCGGCGGGACGATTCGGATTCCCGCGGGCGACGAGGCCGTCGAAGCGGCGCTCGCAGTCGGCGACGAGGTTCCCGAGTCGGTTGCGCTCGCGCCCGACGACGCGTACTGACGACGACGCGTGGGGTGGAGAGGAATCGCCGAAGACTCCAACTATTAATTCAGATTTGAGATTGAATTCTACCTCGGTGTTAAATTCAGGACATTCACCGCTATATTTATATTCTGGATGTATCGTTAGTGCAAACGCGTTACATGTCACACTCTAGCATTGCGTCTCTCTGGAACCGGTATCGGTCGGTCGGCATCGTCTACCGAATCGGGGTCGCGTTCGTCCTCGGTTCGCTCGTCGGCCTCGTCGTCGGCGAGCCGGCGACGGCCCTGAAGCCGGTCGGCGACCTGTTCGTCCGACTGCTGAAGATGCTCATCGTCCCCATCGTGGTGTTCACGCTCCTGATGGGTGTTCGACAGCTCTCGCCGTCGTCGCTCGGCCGCGTCGGTGCGCAGGTCGTGGGACTGTACGCGCTCACATCCGCGTTTGCGGTCGCCATCGGACTCGGCGTGAGTAACCTCGTCTCCCCCGGCTCCCGCGGGCTCGAAGAACTGCTCGCCGGTGCCGAGGCACAGAGCGCCGAGGCCCCTGACGCCGTCGAAGTCGTCCTCAACATCGTCCCGACGAACCCCGTCGGCGCGATGGCCGAGGGCAACGTGCTCCCGACCATCTTCTTCGTCGTCGTGTTCGGCCTCGGCCTCACGCTGGCGTGGGAAGAGACGGACGACGAGCAGGTCAAACGCGGCATCGAGGCGTTCTTCGACCTCGCCGACGCGGGCGCAGAAGCGATGTACAAGGTCGTCTGGGGGGCGATGGAGTTCGGCGTCCTCGGCGTCTTCGCGCTCATGGCGAACGTCTTCGGCACCGCCGGCGTCGGCGCTATCCTGCCCTTCGCGCTCCTCATCGGAACGATGCTCCTCGCGGCCGTCGTCCACATCGGGGTCGTCTACCTCGGCGCGTTCGTCGTCGGGGTCGCGGGGCGGTCGCCGGTCGCGTTCCTCTCCGGCGCACGTGATGCGATGGTGACCGCGCTGAGCATCCGGTCGTCGTCCGGGACGCTCCCGGTGACGATGTCCGACGCGGACGACAACCTCGGCATCGAAGAACGCATCTACGGCTTCACCCTCCCGCTCGGTGCGACCATCAACATGGACGGCACGGCGATGTATCAGGGCGTCGCGGCCATCTTCGCGGCGAACATCGTCGGCGTGAACCTCTCTCTGGCCGACCAGTTCGCGGTCGTCGCGGTCGCCGTGCTGGCGAGCATCGGGACCGCCGGTGTCCCCGGGTCGGGGCTCATCATGCTCACGCTCGTCTTGACGCAGTTGGGACTCCCGCTGGAAATCGTCGGTCTCGTCGCCGGCGTCGACCCCATCCTCGACCGCATCCGGACGATGGTGAACGTGACCGGCGACCTCGCGGTGACGACCGTCGTCGCCACGTGGAACGACGCGGTCGACTTCACCGCCGACGCGTGGAACGACGGTGTCGGCGCGGCGCTGTCCGACTGAACGAAGGCGGAAAAACCGCTTCAGGACGCGTTTTCTATCTTTTCGAGCGACTCGGGATTCTCGATACTGCTCATGTCACCGAGCTCTTCGCCCGCGTAAATCGAGGCGATGGCGCGGCGGATGATTTTGCCCGACTGCGTCTTCGGGAACTCGTCGACGAACAGTATCTCGCGCGGGCGGAACGGCTTGCCCAACTCGTCGCCGACGACGCCGCGAAGCTCCTCGCGGAGGTCGTCGCTCTCCTCGATACCGTCTTCGAGGACGACGTAGGCGACGACGGCGGTCCCGGTGGTGTCGTCGGGAACGCCGACCGCGGCGGCCTGATTCACCGCGTCGTGTTCGATGAGCGCGCCTTCGACCTCGGCGGGGCCGACCTTGCGGCCGGCCACGTTGAGGGCGTCGTCGGCGCGGCCGTGCAGGAACCAGAAGCCGTCTTCGTCCTTCTGGGCCCAGTCGCCGTGGTCCCAGAGGTCGTCCCACGACGACCAGTAGGTGTCGAGGTAGCGCTCGTCGCCCTCCCAGAGACTCTTGGTCATCGAGGGGCAGGAGTCGCGGGCGACGAGGAAGCCGCGCTCGTGGGTGTCGACGATGGACTCGCCCGACGAGTCCACGATGTCGATGTCCATCCCGAGGCCTGGGCCGCCGAGCGAGCAGGGCTTGAGCGGCTGGGTCGGCATCGGCATGAGGAAACAGCCACAGATTTCGGTGCCGCCGGAGATGTTGATGATGGGGGCGTCGCCGCCGCCGACGTTCTCGTAGAACCACATCCACGACTCGGGGTCCCACGGTTCGCCGGTCGACCCGAGCAGGCGGAGACTCGACAGGTCGTGTTTCTCGACCTCCTCGTCGCCGTACTTCCGCAGGGCGCGGATGGCCGTCGGCGAGATGCCGAAGGTGGTGATGCGGTGGCGCTCAATCATGTCCCAGAAGCGGTCCGGGTTCGGGTAGTCGGGCGCGCCCTCGTACATGAAGATAGTGCCGGCGAACGTGTGGTTCCCGATGAGCGTCCACGGGCCCATCATCCAGCCGATGTCGGAGACCCAGAAGAAGCGGTCTTCGGGCTTCTGGTCGAAGCCGAAGTGAATCTCCTTCGCGGTCTGCATCTGCACGCCAGCGTGGGTGTGAACGATGCCTTTCGGCTTGCCGGTCGTCCCCGAGGAGTACAGGAGCATCGACTCGGCGTCCGACGGGAGGCGTTTGGTTTCGTACTCAGGGTCGGCCGCGCCGACGGTGTCGTCCCACCACTCGTCGCGGTCGTCGGTCCACGGGACTTCGTGGTCGGCGTCGGTTCCGCCATCGCCGCCGTCGCTTTCGTCCCCGAACCGCCGGTAGACGACGACGTTCTCGACGCAGTCTGCTTCGTCCATCGCCTCGTCGGCGGTCGGCTTCAGTTGGACCTCGGAGCCGCGGCGGTAGAAGCCGTCGGCGGTGAAAAGCACCGAGCACTCGGGGTCTTCGAGACGGGTCGCGGTGGCGTCGACGCCGAATCCGGAGAAGATGGGGACGGCTATCGCGCCGACCTTGAAACAGCCGTAGAGGATAGAGATGACTTCGGGGACCATCGGCATGTAGAGGCCGACGGTGTCGCCGGTTTCGACGCCGTACGATTCGAGGACGTTGGCGACGCGGTTGGCCTCGCGGTAGAGGTCGTGGTAGGTCCGCTGGTCGACCTCGCCGTCTTCGCCCTCCCAGATGCAGGCGACGCGGTTCCGGTTGCCGGAACCGACCGCGGCGTGGCGGTCGAGGGTGTTGTGGGCGACGTTGATTTCGCCGCCGGGATACCAGCGGGAGAACTGCGGCCCCTCCGAGTCGTCGCGGACGGCGTCGTACTCCTCGTAGAAGTCGATGTCGAGGTAGTCGACGAGTTCGTCCCAGAACCACTCGACGCCCGAGGCACCGACGCCCGGAACCTCGGTCGTCGTCCGCTCGATGAGTTCGTCGTACTCCTCGATATCGTGTTCCCGCATGAATCGGGTGACGTTGGCGTCCTCGACGAACGCCGGGTCCGGTTCGTGCACCACGGTGTCGGTGTCGGGTACGTCCATGAATCGAGGTACCGCGACCGCGACCATGAATCTTTACTGTTCTTTCGTTGAGTTCGCCAGACGCGGCGGGAATCGCCGTACCGGCCCGAGTCGTTTTTGTCGGCGGGTGTGCTACGAGTAAGCATGTACGTCCGAGACGCGAAGAACCGAGACGAGGTCTGGCTGCTCGACTCGCTGGAAGAACTCGGACTCGACGACGGCTCCTTCCGGTCCCGCGATTACGTGATTGCGCTCGACGAGGAGTCCGGCGAGAAGGCGGGATTCGGGCGCATCCGGGTCCACAAGACCGACGAGCCGTTCTGCGAACTCACCTGCGTCGGCGTCTCGGAGCGGTGGCGCCGACAGGGCGTGGGCGCGCACGTCGTCGAGCGACTGGTCGACCGCGCCGCGGCCGAGGAGTTCGAGACAGTGTACGGCTTCACCTCGGACCACGGCTACTGCGCGCAGTTCGGCTTCGAGGCGGTCGACGCCGAGGACCTCCCAGAGGGGCCGCGGCAGCGACTCGACCGGGTCAGAGAGGTCGACGGCGACGCCATTGCGCTCCGACTCGACCGCGAGGCGTTCTCGATGCCAGAGCAACTCCGCGAGCGGTTCAAGGTCGCCGCGCCCGCGAGCGCCGGGGACGCCGAACCGGAGCTAACCGCCGAGGACTTCGGCTACGACGAGGAGACGCCGACGAAGTACTCAACGAACCTGCGGCGCTGACGCTCCGGCACCGAGCCGGCTCCGACTCAGGTCCGGTCGTCGAGGAAGTCGGTGCTGAAGACGATCCAGGTCAGCACGCTACAGAACAGAATCGGCGGGAGGATGGCGAACCCCCAGAGCGGTTCGAGTCCCTGCAGGAGGATGAGCACCACGTCGGCCAGTCCGAGCGCGAGGAACGGCGCGGTCGCCAGCGCGGCGCGCTTTCGGTTCTTGCCGCCCGTGTCCTCCGGGAGCGGGCCGGGCGAGGCGTCGCCGGCCGAGGCGTCCGAGGTCGAGGTCGACGAGGGCGCGTCCATGCGGGTCCGTCGGGGCCGGACGAGCAAAAACGGTCCGCCTTTCGGTCGGAGTTCCCCGGCCGATACGCTTCGCCGCCCGAGCCGAGAGCCGCCGTCCTAGCGCGCGTCTTCGACGCGCGAGGCGTACTCGACGAGCGCGAACAGCGCCCCGAGGATGACGGCCGAGAACACCATCCCGTAGAGGCTGAACGCGAGCGGCGTGGTCGGAAGCGAGAGGAAGCCGAACAGCGATATCTCGGCGGCGACCTGGCCGCCGTTCTCGCCGATAAAGACGCCGAGGATGCCCGAGATGGCCACGACGCTCGCGCCGACGATGAACAGGATTCGTCGTCCGCCGGATGTGTCGTTCACGACGCCGCGTTAGGACCGAGCCGTATAGTCGCTTGCGGGACGACGCGATGGAGGCGACACCCAGAAACCCGTCCGTGTCCGTCGGCCGACACGACAGTCTCGGGGAGCCGAACGAACTAAGCCACCCCGCGCGAATGAGCGCCCAATGCCCGAAGCACTCGTCGAACGCGCCCGCGAAGCGCTCGACAACGCCTACGTTCCCTACTCGGAGTACACCGTCGGAGCGGCGCTCAGGACCGCCGACGGCGAGGTCTACGTCGGCTGCAACATCGAGAACGCGAACTACTCGAACAGCCTCCACGCCGAGGAGGTCGCCGTCGCGGAGGCCGTCAAAAACGGCCACACCGAGTTCGACCGCCTCGTCGTCACCTCGGGGGCGCGTGACGGCGTGACGCCCTGCGGGATGTGCCGCCAGACGCTCGCGGAGTTCTGCGGCGAGGACCTCCCGGTCGTCTGCGACCTCGGGGGCGACGACGTCGCCGAGTACACGCTCGGCGAACTCCTCCCGAACACCATCTCGCTGGACACGCTCGAAGCCGCCGCGGCGAAGCGCGACGCCGACGAGTAACGTGTCGCCCGTCGCCGGCCGCGGAACCGCCGCCCTCGCGCTCGCCTTTCTTGTCGTGCTTTCGGGGTGTACGTCCGTATCGCCGTCTCCGCCGGTCGTGGACGCGGCCCTCGGGAACCCCTCGGCCGACGCGAGCGACGGCGACGATGGAGCCGTCTCGGCCGCCATCGGCGGACCCGGGTCGCCGGCGATGCCGGAGACGCGACCCGCCGACAACCCGTGGGGTCGCGCGCCGGTCGTCGTCGGCATCGACGCGCCCGCGGACGGCCGCGACTACGCCTCGCTCGTCCAATCGGCGGTCGACTACTGGCGAGCGAACGCGTCGGCGACCGCCTACGGCCCGGCGTTCGTCGTGGTGCCGAACGCCTCGGAACCGGACGTGACCGTCTCGGTCGTCGAGCGAATCGACGCCTGCGGCGACTACGCCGGCACCGACGCGGTCGGCTGTGCGCCCCTCTTGGACGGCGACGACCCGACCGCACCCAACGAACCGGTTTCAGTGGTCGTCGCCGCCGGCTACGACGACGAGACGACCCAGACGGTCCTGAAACACGAGTTCGGCCATCTGCTCGGGCTGACCCACGACGACGCCGACACGTTCCCCGTGCTGTCCGAGCGCATCCAGACGACGCGACTCCCCGAACCGGACGCCGCCGACCGGGAGACGCCCTTCCGCGAGCGGACCGTCGCGGTCCACGTCGACCTCTCGAACGTCTCGGCAGACGAGCGGGCGACCTACGAGGCGGAACTCGACCACGCGCTGTCGTACTACGAGGCCGGAGCCGACGGCGTCGCGCCCGCGAACCTCTCGTTCGAACGCGTCTCCGACCCGGCGATGGCGGACGTGACCGTCTCGGTGTCGGCGTTCGGCGACGGCGAGTCGGGCGTGCGGTGGCGGCGGACCGGCGTCGACGCGGACGACGACGATGCCCTGGAGTGGTACACCGGCGGCGACATCGTCGTCGACACCGACCTCGACCCGTCGCTTGTCGACTGGTACGTCGGTGCGGGACTCGGCTACCTGCTGGCGGCCGACGAGCGCGCCGACCTCCCACCGCCGTTCCGTGACGGCGACCTCTCCGACGACCCGACGTGGCGCGGGGTCGCGGGCGAGACGGCGGCTGCGACTGAACACGCGACGACCGCAACCGCGAACGTAGACGAGAGTGCGACGCCACCCGCGGCGGCCCCCTCGAAGAACGCAAGAATTTCCACCGCTCACCCGCGAGTAGAGTCATGAACGATAGCGAGGACCCGAACGACGAGGTCCAGTATCACCTTGAAGTCGGTCCCGAGGACCTCGCCGACGCGGTGTTGCTCCCCGGAAATCCCGAGCGCGTGGACAAGGTGACGGCGCTGTGGGACGACCACGAGGAGAAGGCCTACCACCGCGAGTACCGGACGGCGACCGGGAGCTACGACGGAACGCCGATTTCGGTCACCTCGACGGGTATCGGGAGTCCCTCGGCGGCCATCGCGGTCGAGGAACTCGCCCGCGTCGGCGCGGACACCTTCATCCGCGTCGGCTCCTGCGGCGCGATTCAACCCGAGATGGACGTGGGCGACCTCGTCATCACCTCGGGCGCGGTCCGACAGGAGGGCACGTCCAAGGAGTACGTCCGCGAGGACTACCCCGCCGTTTCCGACCACGAGGTCGTCTCGGCGCTCGTCGCGGCCGCGGAACGCCTCGGCTACGACTACCACGTCGGTCTCACGATGAGCGCCGACTCCTTCTACGCGGGGCAGGGTCGCCCCGGCTTCGAGGGCTTCCGAGCCGCCGGCTCCGACTCGCTCGTCGAGGAACTCCGCGAGGCGAACGTGAAGAACATCGAGATGGAGGCCGCGGCGCTCCTGACCATCGCCAACGTCTACGGCCTCCGGGCGGGGGCCGTCTGCTCGGTCTACGCGAACCGGGTCACGGGCGAGTTCCGCACCGAAGGCGAGTCGCGCGCGGCGGAGACCGCCAGCCTCGCGGTCCACCTCCTCGCGGAGATGGACGCGGTCAAGCGAGACGCGGGCGTCGACCGCTGGCACGCGGGTCTCAGCCTCGATTAATCCGACAACCGTCGAACACTGATTTCGACGCTCTGGGGGCGTGGAGGCCAAAATTACCACAGTCGTGGAGACGGTTTCAAAGCCCCTTTATCGGATGACTGCGCATCCGACGACATGAGCACGCAGGTCGTCGTTCTCGGCTCGGGGTACGCCGGGGCCGGCGCGGTCAAAACCCTCGAAGAAGAGCTCGGTCACGACGCACAACTCACGTGGGTCGCCGAACACGACTACCACCTCGTCCTCCACGAGGTCCACCGCTGCATCCGCGACCCGAGCGTCGAGTCCAGCATCGCCATCCCCGTCGACGATGTCAAAGAGGACTCGACCGACTTCGTCAAGGGTCGCGCGACCGACGTGAACGTCGACGACCGGGTCGTCGAACTCGAAGGCGGCGACACCGTCGACTACGACTATCTGCTGGTCGCCATCGGCTCTTCGACCGCCTTCTTCGGCATCGAGGGCCTCGAAGAGTTCGCCCACCAGCTCAAGGGCCTTGACGACGCCCGCGAGATTCACCAGGACATCAAGGAGGCGGCCGCCGACGCCTCCCGCGACGACCCCGCGCAGGTCGTCATCGGCGGTGCGGGTCTCTCGGGCATCCAGACCGCCGCCGAGGTCGCCGAGTACCGCGACACGAACCGCGCGCCCATCGACATCAAACTCGTCGAGGGGATGGACGAAATCTTCCCCGGCAACGACCCCGAACTGCAGGGTGCGCTCCGCCGTCGCGTCGAGGACCTCGACATCGACATCCTCACCGGCGACTTCATCTCGAAGGTCGACGAGGAGACCGTCTTCATCGGCGGCGGCGAGGACGAAGACCCCGAGGAGCTCGACTACGACGTGCTCGTCTGGACCGGCGGCATCACCGGTCAGCCCGAGGCGTCCGACGTCGAACTCGAACAGGACGAGCGCTCCCACCGCTTCTTCGCCGAGGAGGACTTCCAGACCAGCGACGACCGCGTCTTCGCGGTCGGCGACTGCGCCCTCGTCGAGCAGGGTCCCGACAGCGTCGCGCCGCCGACGGCGCAGGCCGCCTGGGACGCCGCGGACGTGGCCGGCGAGAACATCGCCCGCGCCATCGCCGGCAAGCCGCTCAAGCGCTGGACGTTCACCGACAAGGGGACGGTCATCTCCATCGGCCACGACGCCGTCGCTCACGGCGTAAAGTTCCCGGTCGTCGGCGAGTTCCCCGTCAACGTCTTCGGCGGCCCGCTCGCGCGGACGCTGAAGAAGGGCATCGCCGCGAACTGGATTGCGGACGTGACGTCGCCGAAGCGCGCGCTCTCGGCCTGGAACGACCTGTAACTCGGTCGCTGTATCCGGCCGCCGGGTGACGCGACGCCCGACGCTCGACGCTCGCCGACTCGGTTTCGCTTTCTCGACGCCGCAATCCCCGAGTGCCGATAGCGCTCACGGAGTACGGAGCGCAACAGCGACTCCTCGTTCCGATTCGTGTGAGAAAATACGCGCTGCCGCGCCGCGGTGGTCTCTCGACGCTTCGGTCCTCAGAAGGAGGGCGACTCAGTCGTTCGGAGATACTCGGAGAACCGAACCAGAGCCGTTCCAAGGAGAACGACCGCGACTCCGGTCAGTGCGACCACTGCCATCGTTTCGGGGTCTCCACCGGCCATCAAAGCGAACGACGCCGCCCCGATAAGCAGGGTTGCGGTGAAGAGAAACGCAATCACGTCGGCGTTCAGTTCCTCCCACGTTGATGGGATGCCGAACGCACTCTGCTGATTGTACGCCATGGAGAGTACTGCGTCCCCTATTCAGATAAAGCTGTGTACTATTATACATTAATCTCTGACGTGTTTGCGGTCCGAACTCCACCGTTCGGTTCGGCCGGCGTCCGAACGCCGGACCTGTCGGTCGGAGCGCGCGGAGAGTGCCCGGAAAAAGACGGAGAGAGGAGCGTGGTTAGTGCTGGGGTTCGCCGACGGGTGCCTTCATGTCGTCGATGCGGAGGATGAGGATGTTACTCGTGTCGTCCTTGCCGTCGAGGGTGCCGTCGATGACGAGCTTTGAGAGCGGCGTCGGGCCGACGCGAATCTTGTCACCCTCGTGGAACTCGCGGACCGAGCCCTGAACGTGAATCTCGGCGCGGCACAGTTCGGGGTGGTGGACGCTGGAGAGGTCGATTTCGTCCACGTTGACGCCCTCGACTTCCTCGTCGTTGTGGAACAGGGGGACGAACGCGGGCTCGTCCATCTTGTCCACGTCGAGCGCCTCGTAGGCGTTCGCGGTCGGCTTGTAGCCGCCCTTCGGACCGGGTACGCCCTCGACCAGCTGGAGCGCCTTCAGGCTCTGCATCTGGTTCCGGATGGTGCCGGGGTTCCGGTTGACTTCGGTCGCGATATCCTCACCCTTCACGGCGTCCTCGGAGTCCCGATAGAGGTTGATGAGGGCGGTCAAGATAGTTTTCTGACTTGAAGTGAGCTCGATTGATGACATGGAGAGTGGTTCGCTACATACGTCCTTAAATCCGATGGATGACGCCTCGAATCTGCCGTTCGTCTACTTTGTAACCGCGTCACACTCATGAATGTTCATTTTGAACCCTAATTCGGCCTCGATGCTGTCGATAGCACTATACGGCTCACGAGAGTTCGGTAGCACATGAACGGGAAACGAGTCCTCGTCACCGGCGGTGCCGGCTTCATCGGCTCGAACCTCGCGAACCATCTCGCGGCGGAAAACGAGGTCGTCGCGGTCGACGACCTCTACCTCGGAACGCCCGATAACCTCGACGAAGCGGTCGAATTCCACGACGTGAGCGTCCTCGACGATGACCTCCCGACCGAGGGCGTCGACGTGGTGTTCCATCTCGCGGCGCTGTCGTCGTACAAGATGCACGAAGAGAACCCGACGAAAGGCGCGCGCGTCAACGTCGAAGGCTTCGTGAACACGGTTGAGCAGGCCCGAAACGACGGCTGTGACACCGTCGTCTACGCCTCCACGTCCTCGATTTACGGCTCTCGAACGGAGCCCTCGCCGGAGGACATGCCCGTCGAGGCGCGCACGGGCTACGA
The DNA here is from genome assembly GCF_024136985.1 of Haloferax sp. AB510. NCBI lineage: Archaea > Methanobacteriati > Methanobacteriota > Halobacteria > Halobacteriales > Haloferacaceae > Haloferax > Haloferax sp. AB510. The sequence goes on along the minus strand of NZ_JAMYJY010000049.1, from coordinate 12,840 downwards.
GGCGTCGAAACTCGCCCGCGAGCGCTACGCGGAGTATTTCCACCACCACTACGACATGCGGACGGCCGGGCTCCGCTTTTTCTCGGTGTATCAGGGCTTCGGCGGCGCGGAAGAACACAAAGGCGAGTTCGCCAACACGGTCGCGCAGTTCGCCGACCAGATTGCCAACGGCGAGTCGCCGGAACTGTTCGGCGACGGCACCCAGACACGTGACTTCACGCACGTCGACGACATCGTCCGCGGCATCGAACTCGCCGCCGACCACCGGCTTCAGGGTATCTACAACCTCGGGACTGCCGAGAGCTACTCGTTCAACGAGATGGTCGGGATGATAAACGAGACCCTCGGCACCGACGTCGACCCGGTCTACATCGAAAACCCCCTCGACGTGTACGTCCACGACACGATGGCCGACTGCACGAAGATTCGCGAAGCGACCGGCTGGGAACCGCAAATCTCCTTCGAGGAGGGCGTTCGGCGCGTCTGCGAACCGTATCTCGACGAGTAGCCTACTGGTTCAGTCTCTCGACGCTCGTCCCCGTCTTCGGCCTCAGGCGGTCACGACGGCCCCGACCGACTCCGCTGTTCGAAGTTCACAGTCACGACGACGTCCCTTTCGGTGGCCTCGCGTATTCGGTCTCCGATTCGCGACGACAACTGCGGGTACTGACGACCGACCGGGTGTTGGACCGTGACCGTCACCCGTCGCGGGCCGTCGTCGATTCCGAGAGTCTCGAACTCGACGCCGACCGACAGCAGTTCGAGCGAATCGTACTCCGAGTCGTCGAGGACGGTTTGCACGGCCCCGATCGCACCGTTTTCGAACGCGATTTGCGAGGCGAGGAGCGAGCCCGGCCCGAGCACGGTGAGTCCGAGAAGGGCGAGCGCCACCCACGTCGCTCTGGTCCCGAAGAACGAGCGAAGCCGCCGTCTCGTCGACCCCGGTGAGTCCCAGTAACTCGGTCGATAGCCGAGGTACCAGAGCGCGAGCGTCCCCGCGAGGACGATGCTCGCGACGTTGACTGCGAGGAGCGTGAGCGCGCCGACGGCAACCGCCGGAATCGCCCACGCGACGCCGATACCGACGGCCGCGGCCGCGGGGACGGTCGCGGCCGCGACCGCGACGCCGACGATTGAAACGGGGAGCTCGGTCGCCAAGCCGACGCCTCCGGCCGCACCGGCACAGAGCGCGACAACGAGCGTCAACAGCCCCGGCGACGACCGACTCGCTATCTGCTCGACCGTGGTCACGTTCAGCGCCGACGGCACGAACTGCGCCGTCTTGAGCCCCCACCCCAGCGCCGCGGCGGCGACGATGGCCACGGCGAGGCCGACGACCGTCGAGCGAACCCCGTCGGTGAACATCGCGTCCTCGCCGAGCGCCGCGCCGACGCTGGCCATGAGCGCCGCGCCGATTTGCGGGGCGATGACCATCGACCCGACGACGAGGGCGGGCGAGTCGAGCAACAGCCCCGCCGTGGCGACCAGTGCGCTCAGCACCGTCATCCCGTAGTACGCCGTCGGTTGGGGGTTGAGGTCGTGCGCCTTCGTCAGAATCTCCTCGTTCGAGACGCGCTCTTCTTCCTCGTCGCCCTCGACGTACCGCTCGACGAGTCGGTCGTAGTGCGGCGTCGTCGCCGACTCGATGTTGCCGATGACGAGGTAGCGTTCCTCGAACCCCGCCTCGGAGAGCGTCTCTCTGACTCTGTCGACTGCCTCTGTCGGCAGCGGGAACTCGATGAGGTACGACCGAGAGTCGGCGTCGGACTCGCCAACCGGGAGAACGACCGGGTCGACGTCCTCGCCTCGGAGCGCATCGACGACCGCGTCGAGTTCCCCCGCCTCGACGCGAATCTGCAAGTGCCGCATGGCACTCGATACGACACGGCCGCGGAAAAGCGAGACGGCCTTGCGACCGGCCGGAGTCCATGTCGCCATACGGCGGCCTCCCGGGAGGCGACGGACGGCATTATCAATAAGGGTGTTTTTCCGATGCCACTAAACACCCCGACCGAGTTGGTCAACTATGGAACGGAACGTCAGGATTCTCGGTGCACCGACGGACTACGGTGCCAACCGACGCGGGGTGGACATGGGTCCCTCCGCGATTCGATACGCCGGACTTGCGGGGCAACTCGAGTCCGCCGGCGTCTCGCCGACGGACGCGGGCGACCTCGCGGTCCCGCACCACGCGACGCGGGACGCGGACGCCGGGGCGGCGAACGCCAAACACGTCCAGGAGGTCGAAGAGGTGACGAGGAGCCTCGCAGACGCCGTCTCGACCGCGCTCGCCGAGGGAACGATCCCGCTCGCGCTCGGCGGCGACCACTCAATCGCCATCGGCTCGTTGGTCGGGAGCGCCCGCGACGCCGACATCGGCGTCATCTGGTTCGACGCCCACGGCGATTTCAACACGCCGAGCACCTCGCCGTCCGGAAACGTCCACGGCATGCCGCTGGCCGCCGCACTCGGCGTCGGCGACTTCGAGGGCGTCGAGTGGGCGAACGCCGCCGGCCTCAAGGAAGAAAACGTCGCCATCGTCGGGCTACGCTCCGTCGACGGCGCGGAGGCCGAGGCGGTCCGCGACTCCGACGTGACGGTCTACACGATGTCCGACATCGACGAGCGCGGCATCACCGACGTGACGAACGACGCCCTCGACGTGGCGACCGACGGCACCGACGGCGTCCACATCAGCCTCGACCTCGACTGGCTCGACCCCCGCGAGGCTCCCGGCGTCGGGACGCCCGTCCGCGGCGGCGTGACCTACCGCGAGGCCCACGCGGCGATGGAACTCGTCGCCCGCTCGGAAGCCATGCGCTCGTTTGAACTCGTGGAGGTCAACCCCATCCTCGACGAGCACAACGAGACCGCGACACTCGCGACCGAACTCGCCGCAAGCGCCTTCGGCAAGCGCATCCTCTGATGTCGACGCCGAGAGAAGCCCCCGCCCCGCACGACCTGGCCGCCGGCGTCGTCGTCCTACAGGAGAACTCCGTGCTCGCGGTCTACGAGAAGGACCGCTGGGGACTACCGAAAGGCGGCTCCGAACCCGGGGAGTTCTTCTTCGAGACGGCCGCCCGCGAGGCCGCAGAGGAGACCGGCGTCGAAGTCGAAATCCAGTCGCTCGCCTTCACGAGCGAGATTCGCGCCCCGGACCGCCGCATCTATCTCCAGCGGTTCTACCACGCGACGCCCGTCGCCGACGACCCGACGCCGTCGCCGAGCGACCCCGACAACGAAATCGAGGCGGCGAAGTTCCTCCCGCTGACCGCCCTCGGGTCGACGCTCACCTACCGCCCGCGGGTCGAACCGCTCCGCGACTGGCTCCGCGACCGCAAGCCGCGACACTACACCTACGACCTGACGAGAGAGCCGTCGGACGTTGAGAAATAGGAGCTACGACGCGCTGTTACTGGTTTTTCTCGCTTTCACGACTCGAACGGCGTAGCCGACGGCCGCACCGAACCCACCGACGGCGAGCGCGAGCACCGCGCCGGCGACGAGCGGATACGCGAGCCACAGCGGCGACTCCATCGTCGAAACCGGGACGAACAGGTTGACTGCGAACCCGAGACACGGGCCGAAGGGAGCACGATACCCTCGCCAATTCGCGTGCCGACGCGCTCTCCACGGGCGACGTGAGACGCGACGCCGGCGACGACGACGACCGCGCCCGCGTCGACGACGAGCGACTGCACGTGTGTCGGCGGTTCGAGGTACCACGCCCGAAGTGCGGTCAGGCCGCCGAGGACCACGACGAATGCGAGCGCCGAGACGCCGACGATTCCCGACCGCGGTCGCATGCTCATACCGGGACGGTCCGTCGGCCGAGGTAAATGCCTTCGGGGAGTGACGGCCGAAGCCGCGGCTCTCCGGTGGGAGTCCGCAAAAAGAGACCCGTCGTCGGGGAGAGCCGACTTACTCGTCGTCCGCGTCGGTTTCCGCGTCCCCTTCCACGTCGTCCAGTTCCTCGTCTTCGGTCGTCATCGCGGCCGGAATCACGTCGACGGAGGCCACGTCGTCGCCCTCGTCGAGGTCCATCACGATGACGCCCATCGTGTTACGGCCGACCGTCGAGATGTCTTCGACGGGGGTTCGGAGAATCTGGCCCTCGTCGGACATGACGACGAGGTGATCGCCCTCGCCGACGGTGTTGATGGCGCAGACCGGGCCGTTCCGGTCGTTGGTCTTGATGTCGATGAGACCCTTGCCGTTTCTGGACTGCTTGCGGTAGGCGTCGAGGTCCGTGCGCTTCCCGTAACCGTTCTCGGTGACGGTGAGAATCCAGCTGTGGTGGTCCTCGTCGATGGCGGCCACGCCGGCGACCACGTCGTCGCCGGTCAGTTTGACGCCGCGGACGCCGCGGGCCGAGCGACCCATCGCGCGCACTTCGTCCTCGTCGAAGCGGATGGACATGCCCTGTTCGGTGCCGATGACGAGGTCGCTTTCGCCGTCGGTGACCTCCACGTCGACGAGTTCGTCGCCCTCGTCGAGTTTGGTGGCGATGATGCCCGTCGAGAGGATGTTCTGGAACCGGTCGGTGCCGGTCCGCTTGATGTAGCCGTTCTGGGTCACCATCGTCAGGTAGCCCTCGATGTCTTCGAGGTCGTCGCAGTTGACGACGGCCGTAATCTCCTCGCCGTCGTCGAAGTCGAGCAGGTTGACCGCCGACTTCCCGCGGGCGGTCCGCGACATCTCGGGCACCTGGTAGGCCTTCAGTTGGTAGACCTGTCCGTGGTTGGTGAAACAGAGCAGGTCGTCGTGGGTGTTCGTGACGAACACCGACGAGACGTTGTCGCCCTCCTTGAGGTCGGTGCCGATGATGCCCTTGCCACCGCGGTGCTGGGCGCGGAACCGGGAGACCGGCATGCGCTTGATGTAGTCGTCCTCGCTGACGACGACGACCACGTCCTCCTCGGGGATGAGGTCGGCGCGGGTGACCTCGCCGGTGTTGGCGACGAACGAGGTCCGCCGGTCGTCGGCGTACTCGTCTTTGATGTCGAGCAGTTCGGACTCGATGACCGCGTCGAGTTCCGACTGGTCGCCGAGGATGGTTTCGAGGCGTTCGATGGTCGCCTGGACGTCCTCGTACTCGTTTTCGATTTCGGCCGCCTCCATCGAGGTGAGCGAACCGAGTTGCATCGAGACGATGTGGTTCGCCTGCTCCTCGGAGAAGTCGAACGTCGGCAGGGGTTCGCCGTCGACTTCGACTTCGACCTCGCCGCGGAGCGCGGCCTTCGCGTCGTCGCGGCTCTCGGAGTTTCGGATGGTCTCGACCACGTCGTCGATGTTGTCGAGGGCCTTCAGGCGGCCTTCGAGGATGTGCGCGCGGTCTTCGGCCTCGGCGAGTTCGTACTCGGAGCGCCGGCGGACTACGTCGCGGCGGTGGTCGAGGTAGTGTTCGAGCGTCTCCTTGAGCGTCAGCACCTGCGGCTGACCGTCGACGAGCGCGAGGTTGATGACGCCGAACGTGGATTCGAGGTGGTTGTCGAGCAGCTGGTTCTTGACGACCTCGGCCATCGCGCCGCGCTTGAGTTCGATGACGACGCGGATGCCGTCGCGGTCGGACTCGTCGCGGATGTCGCGGATGCCCTCGATTTTCCCCTCGTTCACGTCGTCGGCGATGCGCTCGATGAGGCGGGCCTTGTTCTCCTGATACGGGAGTTCGTTGATGACGATGCGGCCTTCCTCCTCGAACACGTCGTAGTCGGCGCGGACGCGGACGCGGCCGCGACCGGTCTTGTACGCCTTGTGGACCGCGTTGCGGCCGACGATGTTCGCGCCGGTCGGGAAGTCCGGGCCCTTGATGTGTTCCATCAGGTCCGGGATGGTCGCGTCGGGGTTCTCGATGAGTTCGACCGTGGCGTCGATGACCTCGCCGAGGTTGTGCGGCGGGATGTTCGTGGACATCCCGACCGCGATGCCGGACGACCCGTTGACGAGCAGGTTCGGGAACGACGACGGGAGGACCGTCGGCTCCTGTTTGCGGTCGTCGTAGTTCGACTGGAAGTCGACGGTGTCCTTGTCGATGTCGTCGAGGAGTTCCTCGGCGATGGGGGACATCCGCGCCTCCGTGTAGCGCATCGCGGCCGGCGGGTCGCCGTCGACGGAGCCGAAGTTACCCTGCCCGTCGACGAGCGGGTAGCGCATGGAGAAGTCCTGCGCCATGCGCGCGAGGGTGTCGTAGATGGCGGAGTCGCCGTGGGGGTGGTAGTCACCCATCGTCTCGCCCACGATGGACGAGGACTTGCGGTGCGACGAGTTGGAGGTCACGCCGGCCTGATGCATCGCATACAGGATGCGCCGGTGGACCGGCTTGAGGCCGTCGCGCACGTCGGGCAGCGCCCGCCCCGCGATGACCGACATCGCGTAGTCGATGTACGACTGCTCCATCTCGTCTTCGATGCGCGCGTTCTTGACTTCGGCCGCGATACCCGCGCCCGGTTCGAAGGAATCTGGTGCGTCAGAACTCATATTAGATGTCTACCCATTCGGCGTCGTTCGCGTGGTCCTTGATGAACTGCTTTCGCGGCCCGACGGCGTCGCCCATCAGGATGTTGAACATCCGGTCGGCGGCGGCGGCGTCCTCGACGGTGATGCGCTTGAGGACGCGGTTTTCGGGGTTCATCGTCGTGTCCCACAGCTGGTCGGGGTTCATCTCGCCGAGTCCCTTGAACCGCTGGACCTGCGTGGGGTTGCCGTTGCATTTCTCCTCGATGATGCGGTCCCGCTCGGCCTCGTTCATCGCGTCGTAGGTGTTGCCGCGGTAGCGAACGCGGTACAGCGGCGGTTGGGCCGCATACACGTAGCCGGCCTCGATAAGCGGCCGCATGTGGCGGTACAGGAGCGTGAGCAGCAGCGTCCGGATGTGCGCGCCGTCGACGTCGGCGTCGGTCATCAGGATGAGCCGCTGGTAGCGCGCCTTCTCGATGTCGAACTCGTCGCCGACGCCGCCGCCGATAGCGGTGATGAGCGCCCGAATCTCGTCGTTTTCGAGGATGCGGTCGAGGCGGTGTTTCTCGACGTTCAGAATCTTCCCCTTGAGGGGCAAAATCGCCTGGAACTTTCGGTCGCGGCCCTGCTTGGCCGAGCCGCCCGCGGAGTCGCCCTCCACGACGAACAGTTCGGACTTCGAGGGGTCGCGGCTCTGGCAGTCCGCGAGCTTCCCCGGCAGCGAGGTGGATTCGAGCGCGGATTTGCGGCGGGTGAGCTCCTCGGCCTGCTTTGCGGCCTTGCGGGCGCGGGCGGCCTCGACGGCCTTCGAGATGATGGCCGTCGTCGTGTCCGGGTTCTCCTCGAAGAACGTCCCGAGCTGCTGGTGGGTGACGCTCTCGACGATACCGCGCACCTCGGAGTTCCCGAGCTTCGTCTTCGTCTGCCCCTCGAACTGCGGGTCAGGGTGTTTGATTGAGATGACGGCGGTGAGCCCCTCGCGGACGTCCTCGCCGCGGAGGTTGTCGCCGTCGAGGTCGTCCAGCATGTCGTGGGTGTTCGCGTAGTCGTTGACGACGCGGGTGAGCGCCGTCTTGAACCCGGTCAGGTGCGTGCCGCCCTCGCGGGTGTTGATGTTGTTGGCGAAGGCGTGAATCGAGCCCTGCAGTTCGTCGGTCGCCTGCATGGCGATTTCGACCTCGATGCCCTCCGACTCGTCGTCGTAGTAGATGATGTCGTCGTGGAGGGCCGTCTTGGTCTCGTTGAGGTACTCGACGAACTCGCGGATGCCGCCCTCGAAGAGGAACGTGCTCGACTCGTCGGTCCGCTCGTCGGCGAGCGAAATCTCGACGCCCGAGTTGAGGAACGCGAGCTCGCGCAGACGGTTTTCGAGTGTCTTGAAGTCGAACTCGGTCGTCTCGAAGATACCGTCGTCCGGCCAGAATCGGATGGTCGTCCCGGTGTCCTCGTCGGGTTCGAGGTCGCGCACGCGCTCGAACTGGTCGACCTGCGGTTCGCCGAACTCGAAGCGGTGTGTCCACACCGCGCCGTCGCGTTTGACCTCGACTTCGAGTTCGCTCGACAGCGCGTTGACGACGGAGACGCCGACGCCGTGGAGGCCGCCGGAGACCTGGTAGGACTTGTTGTCGAACTTCCCGCCGGCGTGGAGGACGGTCATGATGACCTCCAGCGCGGGTCGGTCGTACTGTTCGTGCGTATCTACCGGAATCCCGCGGCCGTTGTCGGTGACACTGACAGAGCCGTCCTCGTGGAGGGCGACCTCGATGGCGTCGCAGTGGCCCGCAAGCGCCTCGTCGATGGAGTTGTCGACGACTTCGTAGACGAGGTGGTGGAGTCCGCGAGAATCGGTGGACCCGATGTACATCGCCGGACGCTTTCGAACGGCTTCAAGCCCTTCGAGGACCTGAATCTGTCCGGCCCCGTACTCGTTATCCTGTGACATCTGAACTGGCCTAGGATAGCCCGTCCCTTAAAGGCTCGCACGCGCGGGCGCGTACTACTTACTGGAGTCCCGCGTAGCGGTTTCCGCGTCCGGCGATTTCGACTGCCCGGCGCGAACGTCGTGGGTGACTCTGTGTAACATAATTCGCCGTTCCGTTGTGGACAGCCCGCGAAGCGCGTCAACGCCGAAATTTCACTTTCACTCCGTTGCCGGTGAGTACTTAACGCGGGACTGGGTAGATGCGCATCAGGAAATGACCTCGTTCCAGTCGACACTCGGTGACGAGCCGGGGATCGCAGAGGAGCTGGCGAAGGGCCAGCGGGAGATCTCCATCGCCGAGTTCTTCGAGAAGAACAAGCACATGTTGGGCTTCGACAGCGGAGCCCGCGGGTTGGTCACCGCCGTCAAGGAGGCGGTGGACAACGCGCTCGACGCCACGGAGGAGGCGGGCATCCAGCCCGACATCTACGTGGAAATCGCCGAGGCGGGCGACTACTACCGCCTCGTCATCGAGGACAACGGGCCGGGCATCACGAAAGAGCAGGTGCCCAAAGTGTTCGGGAAGCTCCTCTACGGCTCTCGCTTCCACGCGCGCGAACAGTCCCGCGGCCAGCAGGGTATCGGTATCTCCGCGGCGGTCCTCTACTCGCAGTTGACGAGCGGGAAACCCGCCAAGGTGACGAGTCGGACGCAGGGCTCGGAGGACGCCGAGTACTTCGAACTCGTCATCAACACGGACCAGAACGAACCCGAGATTCGCACCGAGAAGACGACCTCGTGGGACCGCCCTCACGGCACGCGCATCGAGTTGGAGATGGAAGCCAACATGCGCGCCCGCCAACAGCTCCACGACTACATCCTCCACACGGCGGTCGTCAACCCCCACGCCCGCATCGAACTCCGGGAACCCGGCCTCGACGAGCCGATGAAGTTCGAGCGGGCGACCGACCAGCTTCCGAAGCAGACGAAGGAGATTCGGCCCCACCCCCACGGCGTCGAACTCGGGACGCTCCTGAAGATGCTCGCGGCGACCGAGTCGTACTCCGTCTCCGGCTTCCTCCAAGAGGAGTTCACCCGCGTCGGCGCGAAGACCTCCGACAAGGTTCACGACGCCTTCCGCGACCGACACTTCGGCCGCGAGATGACGTGGCGGACGCCCGACGCGACTGAGGCGGACGAACTCGTCGCCGTCGTCGAGGACGCCGTCGCCAACAAGGGCAAGGAGGCGACCGCGGCGTTCGCGTCCGAACTGGTGGATATCGTCGTCGGTAAGGACCGCATCGCCCACGGTGAACTCGTCACCATCGTCGGAAACGTCGCCGAGACGGTCGGCGACGAGACCGACACCTCGTTCGGCGAGACGGTCCGCGAGAACGTCGTCGAGGCGCTGTGGCCCGTCCTCACCGACGACCGCGAGGGCGACGTGTACGCTATCATCGACGACGTGACGACCACGCAGAAAGACGACGCCGGCAAGGTGTCGATGGCGCGCTCTATCGCCACGCAGTTCGCCGAGACGACCGGCCCGGCCGACCGCGCCACCCGCGACGACGTGGCCGAGTTCGTCGCGTGGGCCGCCGAGCGAACCAAAGAACGCGAGGACGAGACCTACGGCGAGACGGCACAGGAGAACATCGCCGACGCCATCTGGTCGCGGATGCGCACCGTCTCCGACGAGGTGCCGAAGGTCCGTGAGGTCGCCGACGACCGCGACGTGGCCCGCGACCTGCTCGACGCGATGCGCGAGACGGACATCCTCGCGCCGCCGACGGACTGTCTCTCTCCCATCTCCGCCGACCTCGTGGAAGCCGGCCTGAAAAAGGAGTTCGACGCCGACTTCTACGCCGCGGCGACCCGCGACGCCGAGGTCCACGGCGGCGACCCGTTCATCGTCGAGGCCGGCATCGCCTACGGCGGCGAACTGAAGTCCGAGGGGAAAATCGACCTGCTCCGCTTCGCCAACCGCGTCCCGCTCGTCTACCAACAGGGCGCGTGTACCATCACCCACGTCGTCAAGGACATCGGCTGGCGGAACTACGGCCTCGACCAACCGGGCGGTAGCGGCATGCCGAACGGCCCCGCGGTCCTCATGGTCCACGTCGCCTCTACGAACGTCCCCTTCACGAGCGAGTCGAAAGACGCGCTCGCGGACGTGCCGGCGATTCAAGACGAGGTCGAACTCGCTATCCGCGAGGCGGCCCGCGAGCTCAAGTCCTACCTCTCGAAGCGGCGGTCGCTCCAGAAGCGCCGCAAGAAACAGGACGTACTCGGCCGCATCCTCCCGCAGATGGCGACGAAGCTCTCGGAGGTCACCGGCCGACCCGAGCCCAACATCGACGGCGCGCTCGGCCGCATCATGAACAACCTGACCGTCGAGCGAGCCGTCGACGACGGCGAGGTGACGCTCACGGTGAAGAACTACTCCAACACGAACGAGTCGCCGGACATCACGGACATCGTCTCGGCGGAGCCGGGCGGCCTCGACGGCGAGGCGACGGTGGTCGACCTCGACGGGGAGTGGTTCGTCAAGTGGAACCCCGAGGTGTCGTCCGGTGAGACGGCGACACTCACGTACTCGGTCGCACAGGACGCGTCGTTCGACATCAACGTCGACGGCGTCGAGACGGAGAAACTCACGGTGAACGTATAATGGCATCTGAACGGAAGACATCCGAGGAACGCGCCCGCGAGCGTCTCATCGATCTCGCGGCGGAGTTCTACGACCAGTTCGACGCGGGGGAGATTCCGCACATGACGCTCCCGACGCGGACGAAAAGCAACATCGAGTACGACGAGAACTCGAACGTCTGGGTGTACGGCGACCGGACCTCGACGCGCTCTGCGAACAGCGTCCGGGGGGCGAGAAAGCTCCTGAAGGCCTCATACACCATCGAGTTCCTCGCGCGGCAGTTAGAGGAGGGCCGCTCGTCCACCCTTCGTGAGCTGTACTACATCTCCGAGTCGTGGGACGCAGAAGAGGCGCACTTCTCCGACCAAGACGAGTCGAACCAGCTCATCGAGGACCTCGAAATCGTCTCCGAGGTCACCCGCGAGGACTTCCACATGCGGCCCGAGGAGTCGGGTGCGACCCTCATGGGCCCGCTCGAACTCCGCGAGCAGACCCGCCGCGGCGAGCGCGACATCCACTGCCAACTCGACGTGGGCGAGGGCGGCTACCAGATTCCGAACAACCCCGACACCATCGAGTTCCTCGACCATGACATCGACTTCGTCCTCTGCGTGGAGACCGGTGGGATGCGCGACCGCCTCGTCGAAAACGGCTTCGACGACGAGTACAACGTGCTCATCGTCCACCTGAAGGGTCAGCCCGCGCGGGCGACCCGGCGCATCACGAAGCGCCTGCACAACGAACTCGACCTGCCGGTCGTGGTCTTCACCGACGGCGACCCGTGGTCCTACCGCATCTTCGGCTCCGTCGCCTACGGCTCCATCAAGTCCGCGCACCTGTCGGAGCACCTCGCGACGCCGGAGGCCCGGTTCGTCGGCATCCAGCCGCAGGACATCGTGGACTACGACCTCCCGACCGACCCGCTCGCGGACTCCGACATCAACGCGCTCCAGTCCGAACTGGAGGACCCGCGGTTCATGGGCGACTACTGGACCGAACAGATAGAACTCCAACTCGACATCGGCAAGAAGGCCGAACAGCAGGCGCTCGCCTCCCGCGGTCTCGACTTCGTGACCGACGAGTACCTGCCGACGCGGCTCGACGAGATGGGCGTCATCTAACTCGGTCACCCCTGTCGCTCCCGTCACCGCTTTTTCTATCGCTCTGCTCCGGACCGATTGAACAGCGCTACGAGCGTGTACCCGCCGTAAAAGCCGAGGGTGTGAATCGTCACTTCGGTTCCGAACTCGGCGGCGGTTCGGACGGGTTCGACGTGGAAGAACAGCGCGTCGGTCGTCACGACGACGAGCGTGACGACGAAACAGACGAGGAGCCGACGGACGCTGAAAAGTGGGCTCGATCGGAGGGCGTCGCGCATGGGCGGTCCGACGGCCGCCCGGCGTATGTGTCTGTTGCCGCGGGGAGGGTTCGAGGCCCTCGCCGCTCGCGGTTCGCGCTTACGGATACAGCCCGTCGCCGCGGAACCCGTCGAAGTAGCGCCTGACGACGCCGTTCAGCGGTCGCGGCTCGCTGGTCGCGAGGTTGTGACCCGCCCCGGAGAACAGTGCGAGCGTCGCGTCCGCGACGCCGTCTTTGAGTTCTCGAATCCGCGGTTCGGGAAAGAGTCGGTCGGACTTCCCGGCGGCGACGAGCGTCGGCGCGTCGATATCGCCGAGAATCTCCCGGGAGTCGTGTTCGAGACAGGCCGTACAGGAGACGACGGCGTCGGCGGGGACGGCGGGCCGGAAGTCGACGACTCGGCCGGCCGCCTCGATGAGCGCGGGGGCGACGGTCGCTTCGAGGCCCGTCGCCG
>NZ_JAMYJY010000048.1:0-26077 GCF_024136985.1 Haloferax sp. AB510 | reverse complement strand
CGCCGCGGTCGGAAGCGCGCCCGCGCCCGACGCGGATAGCCTCGTCGGGGCGCTCGCCGCCGAGATTCGGTCCGGCGCGGCCGACGAGGAGGACATCGAAGTCCTGCGCGAGGCGGTCGACGCCGAGACGCGCCGGAGCACCGACGTTCGCATCCGCCGCCTCCAGTCGCAGATGGAGGACCTCGCGGCGTACTCCGACGCGCTCGCCGAGTTCATCGACGAGGAGGGGACCGGAAGCGAACTCGTCTCCGAGTTCCGCGCCGAGATGACCGCGTTCCGCGAGGACCTCGACGCCCTCGACTCGATGGTCGACGGCGCGGTCGAGTCGGTCGACGACGCAACCTCGCGGCTCGATGCGGCCGAAGAGACCATCGCCGCGGTCGACGAGCGGTCCGACCGCGTCGCCACGCGAGTCGCGGACGCCGAGAGCCGCCTCGACGACCACGACGGCCGGCTCGAAGGCCTCGCGTCCGACCTCGAAACCGCGGACGACACGCTCGACGACTACCACGGCTGGCTCGAATCCCACAACGAGCAGTTCGAGGCCGTCGAGGGCCGACTGGACGACCACGACGGTCGGTTCGAGGACCACGACGAGCGGCTCGAAACCGCCTCGCGGAACATCGACGCCGGCTCCGCCCGCCTCGACAGCGTCGAGGAGACGCTCGCCAAGCGCGAGGAGGAACTCGTGACGGTCCGCGAGCGCCTCGACGACATCGCCGGTCGGCTGGACGAGACGGTCGACCGACTCGAAGGGACCGAAAACAGCGCCGCCGAGGCGACCGAGCAGGCCTCGACCCTCCACGCCGAAGTCGGCGACATCCGCGAGGACATCGCCGAACTCGACGGGGACATCGTGGAGACGCGCGAGGCTCTCGACGACCGCCTCGCGGAGGTTCAATCGCGGGTCGAAGACGCCGCGGCCGACGAGGAAATCGAGGCCCTGCGCGACGACATCCGGGAGCTGAACGACACCGTCGCCGAACTGGAAACCTTCCGCGAGCGCCTCGCGGGAGCCTTCGGCACCGGCATGGGCGGCGGCCCGGCCGGCGGCGACGACGGCAACGACGGCGACGAGGCGGAGTAGGCCGACCGAGCGCGCTCTCGAGAGACCTTTTCCCGAAGCGCAACCTGTTTAGCGGGCCGTCCCGACGTTCCGATGATGACAGAGACGGTGCGCGTCGCTGTTCCGCGAAAGGGTCGCCCCCTCGAAGCGGTGCTCGAACGGTTCGCCACGACCGAGAGCATCGCCGAGGTGGCGGACGAAATCACCTCGACACTCCGATACGAGAAGTCGGTCACGAAGGGCCATACCCATCCGGAACACGACGTGTACGAGCGACTCGCGGACTACAGCGACCTCTCGGACCCCGCCGCGCCGGAGTACACTCTCTTGCGCGACGACCGAGACGGTATGCCGCGGCGCATCGTCTTCGACAGCGTCGTCCTCGAAATCGACGGGGTGGACATCCATCTCGTCGGGCGCGAGGAACCGTTCCGCGCGCTCCGGACTCACGAGTTCGGCCTCGGCTTCGACAGCGCCGACCTCGTCCTCGAAGAGGTCGTGAAGCTCCGTCCCGAGGGCCTCGGGAGCATCGAGGACGTGAACGCCCGCATCGACCCGATGGACACCGACGTTCGGGTCGTCTCCGGCCTCGGCGACACGGTCTATCACACGCTCATGGCCGACCCCGAACTCCTCCCGCCGGGTTCCGAACTCAACCGGGACTTCGTCGCCGACTACGCGGGCGACCTGTGTATCTCGCCGCGCTACGAGCGCCTCGTGGAGGCGGTCCTCGGCACGCGGTGTCTCGACGACGTGACGTTCGCGTACCCGGACGACGCGCCCGAAGAAGAGGCCGCAATCGCGGAGACCGGACTCGGCGTCTACCTCACGATGACCGGGTCGACCGCGCGCGAACACGGCCTCGTCCTCGGTGAACACCTGTTCCCGAGCGAGACGGTCCTGATGGAGAACGTCGCGGAAGCGACGCCGGCCGCGGAGACCGTCAAGCGGGCGATTTCGTCGCCGGAGTTAGAGACCGAACTGAAGGTCTGACCGAGCCGAAAACGGAGCAGAACTTCAGTTCTATATTAGTGGGTTTGGTGGATAGATGGAGAGTCCTCTTCGGATGCCATACTCGAGAATGGCAACAATGCCAACGAAGATGACAAACACGAACCAAACACCGAGATAAAGCGGTGTGAAACTCTCCATGGAGGGTGAGAAGTGGTCGTAAAGGCTGTAGGATGCGAATACAACGGTCAACATCCCCGGGAGTATCAGCTTGTATCGGAGAAGTAGATAAGATGAACCTGCACCTAAAACAAACATGCCGAACATCTGAAGGAATTTATAGAGGAGGAGTTGGGGACCTTCAGCATCCATCGACAAGTTCAGTAGATAGTATCCATTGAAATAGATGATAACCGCGTTAATAACCCCGATAGCCACTGCGACTCCAATTCGTTTATTCATTGTTTACTATCGTGTGGATTATGGTTCTACTGAGTCCTTAGCATTGCGATATTGCCATTGTGGGACTCCCAGTCGGAGCCATTATTGAGGCTAGACCGTGCTGGGTATCGGGAGGAATTATCTATCCAACAGCCAACGATTTCCTCCCTTGCATCGTCAAAATGCCAATTGTCGACTTTGATTCCTTGATTATGATTCAACGGATCTCGATGAGCCTGTCCAATTACGTCGTATGTATCGTGGCCAATATTGTATAACCGTACGTGCCACTGTTTTGTGAATTGAATACGGTCCATCACGTGTTCTGCTGTACTCTTTACCGTCCCGTCATCGTTTATGTAGCGAGGTTCTTCAGGTAACCAATCGTACTGAGTCCAGTTACACGTCCCCTCTAAGAATGATTTTACGCTCCCTGCGGAGCCTATATCCTCCCACCCAATATTGATCGGCGCCTTTCGCGCCTGTTTGTCGCGGGCATCGGACGACGATTTGTAATGATACAGTGGGATCTCATCGGTGAGGTGTGTCTGTGTAGTCACATCTCCACTACTGGCACGCTGAATCTGGTGGATCCTCTTTTCAGCGTTGTTATGTTCTTTCGCTGTCCCGATCACCAGCTTATCAGCGACTGAAATCGTACTCGCTTTTCTCTTTTTAATATCATCGGAAAGCCACTCCTTGGGAATCGTTTCCGGTTCAAACTCAATAACCGGGTTATCGTACCTCTCGTTCAGGTCACTACTAGTGAATTTGTGGGTATACGTGTATGTGTCCCCGTTTGACCGATACTTATGAATTGAGCGCCCTTTTGCATAGATTGGCAGTTGTTTGTCGTTATCAACCGCAGCGGTTCCTGCTGGGCTTCCTGAACTCTTTGTCTGGGTACTGTTTTCAGACTGATCGTCTGCAGCAGCAACACCGGAGCCGAAGACTACTGATGCACCGACTCCTCTTAGGAAGGACCTTCTGTTAATTTTCTCCTTCATAGTTGCCGACACATGCCCATAATACATATCGTTTGTCATGTTGATTGAATAACAAATTATATTCGATAGTCGACTGAATCACATAAACTACTCAAACGACCTTCTGCTGGGGTGTGCTATCTATATCAACTAGAACTGCATCTTCTGGTGACGACGACTATAGTAGCGTTTGCAACTGATTAACATCCGACCACACGACAGCGGTCGATCGAGCGTACAATGACTTGCAAACGCTACTATAACTGAGATTCCCCTTGCGTGGGACGTCTCGTGAACGCCGTTTACGGCGCGGAAACCGCCACTTTGCTTCGGCACTACGTTGAGCCAAATCCAATTCGGTGCCCGGTCTCGCTGTGAGGCAATCGCTGCTCAAGAACGGTTGTGGTTTTAGTTCGATTTGTTCGTCTCGTTGGCTTCGATGTCGCCACAGAACATCAGCGTCGAGAGCGTCCGCGACTCGAAGCCGCCGTCGTCGGTGAGCGAGACGGTCGTACTCGACGCATTGCAGTCGAACTGCGATTTTTCGACGCTGACTGCCTCAGATACCTCGTCGCCCGAGTCGCTCCGCCGAGCGACACGAAGCGTGACCTTGTGGACCTCGGTCAGCGATGCGCCGACCCGCGCGCCGGGTTCGAGGCGGTATGCGCCGCCGAAGGCCACCGCGCCCGCGGGCGTCTCGTAGGCGAATTCGACCGTCTCCGCCGCGTCGGTCGGGTTCGAGACGGCGACGCTGTGGGGCTTCGTGGCCTCGGTTGGGAGCGACCCGTCGCCGAGCGCGACCGTGACCGCGCCGTCGGCCGCCACGGTGTTCGGGCCACAGGCCATCCGGGTGGATGCCCCGGAGACCGAGATACCGTCGTCACCGGGAGAGAACGCGGTCCACGAGCGATTACAGTCGAAGCTGTCCGGCCCGACCGACTCGGTCGCCGCGGCGTCCGAGTCGATGTCGGTGACCGTCAGTTCATAGTCGGCGGGGACGCGAAGCGAGACGTTCACCGTCGCGTCGTGGGCGAGTTCGTAGGTCTCCACGTGGCCTGAACCGAGTGGGCGCGAAACGTCGATGCGGGCGGTCCACGGCTCGTCGGTCGGGTTTTCGAGGCGGACGTGGTGCGGTTTCAGCGCCCCGTCGTCGCTGGCGGGGCCGTTGCCGACGACGGTCGTGAGGCGCTCGCCGGTCGCGACCGAGACGGCTTCCACCGGTTCGGGCGTCGGCGTCGGGTCGGGGGTCGATTCGGTCGTCGAGTTTCCGTCGTCAGCGCCGTCAGTGCCGTCGCCGGCACTCGCGATACAGCCAGTCAGCGCCGCCGCGAGGCCGGTTCCGGCCGCGGCGAGGAGGGTTCTTCGTTGCACACCTACCCCAACGCATAGGGGTCACTTCCCCCTGTGTGTGGCTCAAACGCGCCTTTGAGTCCAGACCGTCCCGAGGCTCACGAGGACGGCGAGGACGACGCCGACGAGGAACACGAGCGCGCCGGGGCCGGCGAGGAAGGAGGCGACGAATTCCGTGACGCCCGGCTCGGGGACGGGAGCGGTCGGAGCCGGCGCGGTGTACCTGACCTGCGGTCGTCGCGCGGTCCACAGCGCCTGCACGGCGACGCTTCCGACCAGCGTGACGCCCACGCCGGTGACGAGCGTCCGAAGCCCCGAGGAGAGTTTCGATTCGGTCCGTTCCGCGCCCGCGAACAGGACGACTGCGGAGCGGGTCGGGCCGTAGACGGCCATCTCGCGGCCTTGCGCGGAGACCCACGTCGTCACGGGCTCTATCAACTCGGCGTCGACCAGTCGTTCGACGTGGTAGCCGACGGTCTGGAGCGTCGTGTCGAGCGCGTCGGCCAGTTCGGAGGCGGGGCGCGGGTCGTCGTAGACGGCGGCGAGGAGTCGCCTCGCGGTGGCCGACGAGAGCGCCGACAGGACCTCGTCCGCGTCGTCGTCGTCCAGTCCGACGAGAAGCGGCGTCAGGGCTCGGTCTCGAACCGATGCGGCGGCGGGTTTCAACGGGAGCAACGAACTCACGGTCTCGCCCGTCGTTCTCGCTCCGCCGATAAAGAGGCCGGTATGAGTCAAGCGCCCGTTTGACCCTCTCGTCCCCCGCGTGAGAGCGTCTCTCTTGGAGTTAGTACATACTAGCGATACGACGATGGCCGTTGGTGGGGTAGTACGACCGTGAACCAGATCCGAACGAATCTCACGGAGGAACAGGTATGAACGGCGATGCAGTCCGGTACGAGAGCGGCCACTTCAAGGCGACCGCCGGCTACGGCGCCCGAAAGCGGAACCTGCAACTCGTCTTCTTCGACGCGCAGTATCCCGACCCCGAACAGACGACGGACGGCCTCCCGTCGATTGAGAGTCAGACGATGAGCGCGCTCGAACGCGTCGAAGCGGCCGTCGAACGCTCTGGAATCGACTTAGACGACGTGCTCCGGACCACAGTGTACACGACCGACCTCGACCGAATCGACGCCATCGAGTCGGCCTACGGCGCTTATTTCGACGACCGGAGACCGGCGATGACCGTCGTCGGCGTCTCCGAACTCCCGAACGACGCCGCCGTCCAAATCGAGGCGACGAGCGTCAAACGATAGGTCGCGCACCCACCAATTCAATATAGCGAAATACAGTTTACAAGTCGCGTTTCGAACAGTGATTCAGCTCCTCAGCGGAGCGAGTAAATGTTCGATTCGTACGTCTCACGCACTCTATCGCCCCAGTTGTGGGTGTACGTGTCGATGATGTCGCCGGCCACGTCGCCGCGGAGGTACTTGACGATACCGCGGTCGCCGGTGCGGTCCCGGAGGTGGGTCGTGAAGAAGTGCCGGAAGTAGTGCGGCGTGACGTTCTCCTCGCGGTCACCACCCGACCGGTACCACCCGGCGTCGACGGCGTGAGAGGTGACGACGTGGTGGACGGCGTCGGGTTCCAGTCGCCGGCCCCACCCAGATGCGGTGCCGACGAAAAGCGGTTCGGCCGGTGACGGCGAATCCGGCCGAATCGCTAGCCAACGCAAGAGGACGGCCGCCAACTCGTCGTCGACGGGGACGACCGTGGACCGCTTTCGCTTGTTCGATGCCGTTCGCTCCTCGCCGTTGGTGACGCTCCCGACGCTCGGGTCGGCGGCGACGTAAATCGATGGCCCGCGGCCGTCGAGCGCGGCGCGGGTCGATACACCGCTTAACGGTGTATCCGCCTCCGCCGCCAGCGACACGTCTCGAAGGTCGAGGTTGCACAGTTCGCCGACGCGCATCCCGGTCTTGAGGAGGGTGACCACCAGCGCGTGGTCCAGTGGATGGGCGATTTCGCGGACGAACGCCCGCATCTGGGGAATTGAAAGCTCCCGTCGAGCGGGATTGGTGTCGATGCGCTCGTCCATCTCTTCCATCACGAGGCTCATCGGGTTGGAGTCGAACGCGCCGACCTGCGCCATGTAGGCGTAAAACCGGTGGAGGTAGGAGGCGTACGTCGCCACCGTGCTCGGCGCGACGTCGCGGTTTCGCAGGGTGTGTATCCACGCCATGCAGTCGCGGTGGGTCGCGTCGTCGACCGACCGAGCGCTCCCGGAGGGGTTCCGCGAGGGGTCGCCGAGGAACGACTCGAACGCCCTGAGGACGCGCTCGTAGGCGGCGCGGGTCCGGTCGGTCTTCCCGTGATAGGTCATATCCTGGAGGAAGTAGCCGACTGGGTCCTCCGCGTCGGCGGGTCGCTCAGCGGCCATCGCGCTCCGCCAGCGTGTAACCGCCGTGTCGCCCACTGTACACGACTCGGCCGCTCGATTGCAGCTCCTGTAGTGTCGATTCGAGCCGGTCTTCGATGTCGTCGGTTAGCGCCGCAACGAGTTCGTCCCACGACCGGTGTGAATCGGCCGCGAGCGCCTCGACGATTCGGGCCTCGAACTGGTCGTTATTTTCACCTTCAACTTCCTGATTTGAACCGCCGTTCTGGAGGCCTGTTTCCACCCCTTCAACCCCAGGGGTTGTGGCCGCTTCATCGCCCCTCGACGGAACGTCGAAATCGCGCCGACCGGCCTGTACCATCGTTCTGACAAATTCGCTTTGGCTCATCCCGAGTCGGTCCGCGTGGTCCTTCCAGATGGCCTTCTGGTGGGCCGGGAGGTAGGTTTGCACCGTCGCGCGGTCGGCCTCGTCGCTCATGGACGGGTCGACACGGGGATCGATATTCAATCTACCGGCACAGTCCAGAATAAGAGAAGTTATCCTGAGCAGTACGGGTGGATTTTCGGCGGCGAAAATGAGTTATCCTGAATACTGCAATCGCATTTTCGGCGATTTGCATGCAGTATTCGGGATATTAGAATCCCTCGGAGAACGCCGATTTCGGACGTTTCGAGCGAATCTGAGACTCGACCGAATTTTGTTGCTTTCGATAGGTCGAATTCTACACAATCGACCCTCATTTCTGTGATGACTACCGATTTTTGGATGTCATTCCTTGCACCGTTTACCCCCGGAGTAACGCATGGAGAAACCACTTACACGAGTTTCGTTATTTCATCTCTCATCTTACTGAATTATTATAAAACCCGGATAGCGCTGGGTTTAGACCCTATTTTATTTTTGTTTACAAATCCATGAAACAATTTGGGAATAATTTCTAACTATCTTCTCAGAAATATATTTGCGGGACGACGCACTATCTGTGTTCTCTCGAACGGGTATATTTCGACCAGAACCGACTCGGTATTTTCTCGATTATATCTGTTACCGATCGCTGAATATATGTCGTCGAACGAGTCCTCGTTTCAGGATAGATTCATCTGATATTATAGTGATGTCACTACGCAGAATTCTCTCGGAATGTTGTCTGATTCGAACACGCAACCACCGGGTGACGCCGTTCCGAATTCGCTCGAAGGCGAACCCAACCGAGGTCTTTGCTGGCCCGATTCGTTCTCTTTTGACGCCTTCACAGCCCTCGTCTTCGCGGTGAGAACAGTAATTCGGGAGTACTCCCGTCTCAGGGTGAATCGGCGCTCGACCGCGCTGTGGCCGTTCTGACGGACTCGCGTGAATCACGGGTTTCGGGGCTCGCTTCCGGTTGATTCGACGAATCACTCGCCTGGAGGTGATGATTCTCCGCGCGAACCGTTCTCGTCGCAGACTCGTTCGAGTGAACCCCTCGAATCGTGAATGTGAAGACGCCCCAATCTGCACGACCGAGTTCGGCGGACACAACCCGTGGCGCAACTCTACTTCCGACTTCGATACGAACCGCCCGAGCCGTGATCGCGACGTGGCTGTCGCGCGGTGGTGCTGACGCGGACTCAAACACTATCGACCGCTAAAACCCGATTTCACGCGTTACGATTGCTTACCGCCAACTCACAGGAAATGTCGGTCTCGCGATTGACTCGTTCGGTTGTCCGATTCGAGACTCGTATATCGCATCTCGCTATACACAATGTCAGCTCTCGATTTCGACTCACTTCGAAAAATTCGGCCCCCAATCGAACTCGGTCGATTCGCGTCGAAGTCGTCGAGACGGCCGGACACCGGTAGTGTCATCCCGGAGCGCTACGCTTCGACTCGTTCTATCAGTTCGGGGCCGTCGTTGGCGGGGCTGTTTACCCGTGTCGAGACGGGGTAGGCCGTGAGTTCGTCGTCGGGGTAGGTGTCGAGGAGCGCCGCCGCCTCGTCGGGATCGCCGTGGAGCCACGTCTCCTCTTCTGCGGGGTCGAGAACGACCGCCATTCGGTGGTGTAGCTCCGAGATGAGGCCGTTCGGCTCGGTCGTGACGACGGTGAACGTCTCAAGCGGCTCCTGTTCGCGCGAGGGGCCGCCGCTTCCGAAGTCGCCGAGACCGGTCTGTTTCGTCGAGGGCGTCCACCGCTCCCAGAGTCCGGCCATGGCGAACGGCCGGTCGTCCTCGAAGGCGACGCGGTAGGGCTGTTTGTGCCCGCCGCGGTCGACCCACTCGTAGAAGCCGTCCGAGGGGACGAGACACCGGCGGGCCTCGTAGGCGTCGGCGAAGCTCCGCTTCTCGCGGACGGTCTCCGCGCGGGCGTTGATTCGGTCGTTGCCGACGCTGGCGCTGTCTGCCCACGAGGGGACGAGTCCCCATTTCAGGAAGCGGAACTCGTTGTCAGCGTCGTTGGTCACGACCGGGAGTTCTTGGCCGGGCGCGCAGTTGTACCGCGCCGAAAGCGGGCGCGTCAGCGTCGCGTCGAACCGCGTTTCGAGTTCTTCGGGTGAAGTAAACAGCGTGTAGCGGCCGCACATACCTCCGACTTCGCGTCCTACGGCTAAAACGCCCGCGGCGGGGGAGTGCGGGAGCGCGCCGGGTGCGTGGACCTCGGCTCACGACGACGCATTTAGGGTCGCCGACGCCCCCCTGTCGGACATGCGAATCGAGAACAGCTTCATCCCCGTCCGCGGCGTGGGCGAGCGGACGGAGCGAAACCTCTGGCGGGCCGGGTCGACCCACTGGGACGAGTTCGACGCCTCGCTCGTCGGCGCGAAGACGGGCGACCGAATCGAGACGTTCATCGCCGACGCGTACACCCACCTCGACGACGGTAACTCGCGGTTCTTCGACGACTGCTTCCCCTCGGGCGAGCGCTGGCGACTGTACGAGAACTTCCGCGACGAGACGTGCTTTTTCGACATTGAGACGACCGGGCTCTCGCCCGAGCGCGACTCGGTGACGACCGTCTCGTTCTATCAGGACGGCGAGACGACGACGCTCGTCAGCGGGGAGGACCTGACCGCCGACGCCCTTCGCGAGCAGTTCGCCGACGCGAAACTCGTCGCGACGTTCAACGGTGCGCGCTTCGACGTGCCGTTCCTCGAGACCTCGTTCGACGTCTCCATCGACGTGCCGCACGTCGATTTGATGTATCCGTGCCGGACGCTCGACCTCACCGGCGGGCTGAAGCAAATCGAGAAGGACGTGGGTATCGACCGCGACCGCCCGGACATCTCCGGCCGCGACGCCGTTCGCCTCTGGCGCGAGTACGAGCGCGGCGACCAGTCGTCGCTCGACACGCTCGTGTCGTACAACCGCGAGGACGCGGTCAACCTCGAACGCCTCATGGAAACGGTCACCGGCCGCCTCCACGACCGTGCCTGCGAGGGACTCGACGCTGAACTCGTCTGAATCGGTCGCCGAGTCGTGTTCGCGGCCGCATTCGAGCGAGCGTCGTCAATCCGCGAGTGCGTGCCGGAACCCCGCGCTTTTTTCATCCCCCGAAGCGACGCGCCGCACATGACCGACGACCCCGACGCCGACGCCGAGGCGGACGACGCCGCCGATTCGACCCCGCCGGCTGACGACGCGACCGAACCGTCCGACGGCGACGAGCCGGTCGACACCGACGCGACCGTCGAAGCGGCGGATGGCGGTACCGACGAGCCTGACAACGGCAACGGCAACGGCGACGAGACCGTCCCGCACGTCGAACTCGACCTTTACGAACTCTCCGTCCGCGTCAGCGGCCAGTCCAGCGACGAACTCGACGACGTGGAAGCGTCGGCGACCCGGCTCATGGACTACCTCGTCGACCACGCGAAAGAGCTGGAAGACCAGCCCGATAGCCGCGGATTGAGCTAACACCGTTCCTCGCACCGCTCCGGTTTTGGCAAACCTAAAAGTTCAAGAGCGACCGTCAATAACCCCGTCCAATGACCGAGTACACCTTCGACGACCTCGCGGTCGTGATGGGGACGTACAACGAGGAACAGGCCATCGGGTCCGTTCTGGCGGACATCGACCGGATTACCGACGGGCGCGCTGAGGTCGTCTGCGTGGACGGCTCCGACGACCGAACGCCCGAAATCGCCCGGAAGATGGGCGCGCGCGTCATCGAACAGGAACCGCAGGGGTACGGCGTCGCGGTCGAGGCCGCGGTGCTCGCGCCCGACCGGCCGGTCGTCGTCACCACCGACTGCGACGACACCTATCCGATGGAGTATCTCCCGAAGTTCCTCGACCTCATCAACGACGGCTACGACGTGGTCTCCGGCGACCGAATCACCAAGGGCGCGGAGACGATGCCGCGACTCAACCGCGCGGGGAACATCGCGTTCGCCCGCCTCGCGAGCTTCCTCATGGGCGCAACCGTCCACGACACGACCACCGGGATGCGCGCGTACCGCCGGGAACTCCTCCACGACATCGAGTGGACCGAGAACACCGGGCTATCGGCCGAGCTCCTCATCCGCCCCGCGATGCGCGGCTACAAAATCGCCGAGGTGCCAATCCCCTACCGCGAGCGCGCCGGCGAGACGAAACTCGACCCCTTCGCCGGCGGCGCGGCCATCGGGAAGTCCATCGTCAAAGTCTGTCTGGAAGAACGGCTCCGGCTCTGAGCGGGGCGTTCTCGCTCGTTGTTCTCGTCTTCTCACCCCCTCATCCCATCCTCTCATCTGCTTCCTCTCCGCTCTGACGTGGCTCCCGACGGTCGTGCGCCTAGATACCAAACCGCACATCGCTCATAGGCGGCTCGGTCGAATATCCGGCATGGCTTCGACCACGAACCGCCGTCGGTTCCTCGCGCTCGGCGTCGGTGCCGCCTTGGCCGGCTGTCTCGGGAGCGACCCGCCGGTCGCGGACGACGACGCCGCGGGAGTCGATGACGCGTCCGAGTCCGCCGAACCCACCGATTCCACCGCGGGCGAGTATTCAGGGCCGTTCGAGCTTCCGGTCCCCGAGGACGAACTACGCCGCGGCGCGTCGAAAGACGCCATCCCGGCTATCACCGCCCCTGTGTTCGGCGACGACTGGACCGAGTTCGACGAGGTGGACGCGACGCTCGCCGACGGCGACGAGGTGGTCGGCGTCGAACTCGACGGCGTCGCCCGCGCCTACCCGCTCGCAATCCTGAACTGGCACGAAATCGTCAACGACGACTTCGACGGCCGGCCCGTGGTCGTCACCTACTGCCCGCTGTGTGGGAGTGCCGTCGTCGCCGACAGGCTCGCCGGCGGTGAACCGACGTACTTCGGCGTCTCGGGGTTGCTCTGGATGTCCGACCTCGTGATGTACGACGACCGGACGAACTCGCTGTGGAGTCAGGTCCTCGCGACCGCGATTCGCGGGGAACTGACCGGCGAGACGTTGTCGCTCCTCCCTTCGACTATCTCCACGTGGGGCGAGTGGCGGGCGGCTCACCCCGAGACCGAGGTGTTGGTCCCTCCGCCCGTCTCGGGGACGATTCGCGGGCGGCAGACCCGCCGGTACGACGTGAACCCATACACGAGCTATCAGCAGTCGAGCGCCATCGGCATCGGCTTCAATGACGCGGCGGACGACCGACTTCATCCGAAAACGTCGGTCGTCGGCGTCGCCGCCGACGGGGTCGCTCGCGCCTATCCCCTCGACGCGGTCGAGTCTGCGGGCGTCGTCAACGACACCGTGGGCGACCTCCCGGTCGTCGTGGCGGCCTCCGCCGAGGGGAGCCTCGTCGCCTACGTCCGCCGGTTCGACGGCGAGACCGTCGAGTTCGACCGCGACGGGTCGGCGCTCGTCGCCGCCGGGTCGCGGTGGGACCTCCTCACCGGCCGGGCGCTCGACGGCCCCCACGAGGGCGCGGTCCTGACGCGAGCCAACGACCGCTCGCCGATGTTCTGGTTCGCGTGGGCCGACTTCAACCCGGAGACGGAGATATACGGGGCAGAGAACGCGGCTGGCGAGCAGGAATAGTCGTTCGCGCGACGAGCGCGCGTGGTTCGAGGGCGATACGCGGACAAACGGAGTTTCGGTCGTTCGGGCGGCGGTTACGACGAGTTCAGGATGTCGCGGACGCGCCGGGGTTCGCCGGAGAGGGAGGGCTCCTTCTCGACGATTTTCAGCACCTCGTGGTCGGTCACGTCGGGGTAGGACTTCCCGATGGCCTCCTCGATGAGGGCCTTTTCGAGGCGGAACTCCGTTCCCTCGTAGACCACGTCTACGCCGTCGTCGTCGAAAGAGAGAATCGTCATACCTCTCTTTGTTTCCCGCGAGTAGTTAAATACGCGTCGTCGTCGCGAAACCGGCGTCCCTCGTCGTGTCTGACGGTCGTCTTGCGGACGGTTTATTACGGCACGGGTGTTGGTTCGGAGCGTGTCACTGGGTACGGACCCGCTCGATGCGCTCGAAATTCCCGACGGGACGACGGTCGAGGAACACGACCTCGTCACCGACGGCGACGTCGTCGTCGGCGGGCAGAGCACCGTCGAGTTCGGCGTCCGCGGACGGAACGTCCTCGCGGGCGAGCGCGTCACCTTCGGCGGCGACATCGAGGCCGAAGCCGACTGCCGACTCGACATGCTCGACGACGTGGCCGGGAACGTGCTCGTCGGCAACGACGCCTACCTCGGCGAGCGCGTCCACATCGCCGGCCGCTTGATGGTCTCGGGCGACCTCGACATCGGCGACGACGTCGACATCGAAGAGGGGTTCGAGGCCAACGGCTGGATCGTCATCCGCAACCCGATTCCGACGCTCGTGTTCTACTTCATCGTCCTCTCGCAACTCCTTCGACTCGGCGAGGACGAGGCGGCCGACGAACTCGCCGAGACCCTCTCGGGCGAGTCGCCGCACGACCCGCTCGTGATTCCTCGGAACGCCACCGTCTCAGACGACGCGTGGCGCGTCTCGACGCCCGCCCACGTCGGCTCTGGCTGTCGAATCCACGGCAACATCCGCGCGAAGTCCATCGACCTCGCGGAGGACAACAACGTCTTCGGGAGCCTCCGCGCCCGCGACGACATCGTCGTCGGGAGCGGGACGCGAATCCACGGCGACGTAACTACCCGAAACGGCGAGGTCCGAATCCACGAGGACGCGCGCGTCCTCGGCGACGTGTCCTGTAACGACCTCGTGCTCGAAGCCGGCGCACACGTCGACGGCACGATGCGCGCCCGCGGCGAGATGCGCATCCACCGCGACAACCTCCCCCGCGAGGCCGAGTAACCGATTCTGAATCCGAATCCGAATCCGAGACCGACCGACGACTGCGACCCCCCGTGCGCCGCGATAGCAACAGTCGCCGTTTGTGCTTACCCAACGATTAATCCCTCAGGTGGAGAGTGTCGTCTATGGACAATCGACTGAAACTTCTCTCGGTCGCCCTCCTCGTCCTCCTCGCCGGGTGTACCGGCGGTGCGGCGGACGGCGGTGCCGGCGGGTCTGAGAGTGTCTCGCTCGCCGCCGATACCGGCGGTTCCGCCGAGGCCGAACAGGCGGGCGGCGACGACCTCCCGCAGGCCCAGCAGCGGGCGGTCATCAAGAACGGGCAGATAGAACTGACCGTCGACGAGTTCAACGAGTCGCGTGACGCGGTCGAATCGACCGCCGAATCCTACGGCGGCTACGTCAGCGACTCCAACGAGTACGTCAACCGCCGGAGCGGCGGCACCTACCGCTCGGGTCAACTCGTCGTGCGCGTCCCCTCCGAGGACTTCTCGGCGTTCATGACCGACATGAAGGCCCTCGGCGAGGTCGAACGCGTCGAGACGGACTCGAAGGACGTGACCGACCAACTGGTCGACATCGAAGCGCGGTTGAGCAACCTCCGCGCCCAGCGCGACCGCCTCCGCGAACTCTACGAGTCGGCTAACACGACCGAGGACGTGCTCGCGGTCGAAGAGCGCCTGACCGAGGTTCAGACCGAAATCGAGCGACTCGAAGCTCAGAAGCAGTCGCTCGAAGACCGGGTCGCCCTCTCGACCGTCCGCGTTTCGCTGTCGGAGCGGCCGCCCGGCCCGGCGCAGTGGTACGACACGCCGGTCTTACAGGCGTTCTCCGAGTCGATTAACGGCGCGTTCGTCGCCCTTCGGGCGCTCGTCGTCGCCGTCGCCTACGCGGTCCCGTACCTCGTCGTCTTCGGCGGCCTCCTCGCGATTCTCGGGAGTGGGGTGGTGCTCGCCGGCCGCGCCGCATTCAGGCGACTGACTGACTAACGCCCCGACGCCTCTTTTCGTCGCTCGCGCTTCCTCACACGCGAGCGTTTTTCCGCGTCCGCGACCATCGTCGAGCCATGCTCTCTCTCGCGTTAGCCGGCAAGCCGAACGCCGGCAAATCGACGTTCTACACGGCCTCGACGCTCGCCGAGGTCGACGTGGCGAACTACCCCTTCACGACTATCGACGCGAACCGCGGCGTCACGCACGCCCGCACCCGCTGTCCCTGTCTCGACCGCGACGAGCGCTGCGGCAACTGCGAGGACGGCATCCGCTACGTCGCCGTCGAACTCGTCGACGTGGCCGGGCTCGTCCCCGGCGCACACGAGGGCCGCGGCCTCGGCAATCAGTTCCTTGACGAGCTAACGAACGCGGACGCCATCGTCAACGTCGTGGACGCCTCTGGGGGAACAAACGCCGAGGGCGAACCCGTCGAAGTCGGGAGTTTCGACCCCGTCGAGGAGGTCGATTTCATCGAGGAGGAACTCGAACAGTGGCTCGCTGGCATCGTCCACAAGAACTGGGAGTCCGTGGTCCGCAAGTCGCGGTCGCCCGACTTCGACATGGATGACGCGCTCTCGGACCTCCTGACGGGCGTCGGTGCGAGCGAGTACGACATCGCCGCTGTCCTGCGCGATCTCGACTACTCGCCGAACCCCCAAGACTGGGACGACGAGGACCGCGTCGAACTCGCCCGCGCGATTCGCCAGCGGACTAAACCCATCGTCCTCGTCGCCAACAAGGTCGACATCGCGCCCCCGGAGAACCTCAAACGACTCGCCGAGACCGGAAAGCCCGTCATCGCCGCGACCGCGGACGGCGAACTGGCCCTTCGGCGGGCCCGCGAGGCGGGCATCATCGACTACCACCCCGGCGACGACGACTTCGACATCGTCGGCGACGTGAGCGGCGCACAGGAGAAGGGCCTCGAACGAATCCGCGACTTGATGGGTGAACACGGCGGCACGGGGACGCAGGAAGCCATCGACACCGCGGTCTACGACGTGCTCGACCGAATCACAGTCTACCCTGTCCAAAACGAGTCGAAATGGACCGACGGCACGGGCAACGTCCTCCCCGACGCCTTCCTCCTCCCGCGGGGGTCGACACCGCGGGACCTCGCGTACGCGGTCCACTCCGATATCGGCGACGGCTACCTCCACGCCGTCGACGCGAGAGAGAAACGCCGCATCGCCGAAGACCAGGAACTCGAAGAGGGCGACGTCATCAAAATCGTCTCGACGGCGAAGTAGCTGTCAGAAGTTCGTCTTTTCTTTCGAGATTTGTTGTTTCTCATAGGTCAGCTATCCGTCTGCCACGCCACACGTAAACTAAATTTCGCTATACAGAATTAGGGTGAGGAGGGGTGGGCGCAAGCCGCGGGTTCACCCAGAGAGGATCGAACACAGGGTGCGGAGCCGTCGCTGTCAGTTCGTTTGTCGCGAGGCCCACGCGTCGTGATTCGCGCGGAAAATGATTCGTCGCGGGCGGCGGCTCAGAGGTCTTTGGCGACGCGAAGTTCCGTGTCGGTGACCGTCTCGACGGAGTCGGCCGGAACCTCGATGTCGTCGCCGTCGGCGTCGCCGAAACCGAGGCCCTGCAGGACCGCTTCGGCGAGGTCCGGGTCGGGTTCGACGTACGCGATTTGGGCGTCCGTGTCGACTTCGGTCACGATTCCGATCTGTTCGGCTTCCTCGTCCATGAGGAACTTCCCTTCGTCGGCGGTCGAGAGAACTGACATCCGTCCAATCGTTATTCTCGGGTGACATAATAACCTACGGCCCCGTACGAACGCTGATACTCCTCGCCCGCGTACGGGGAGCATGACAATCGGTTCACAGGTCTCCGAGACCGACGCTCGTCGGCTCCCGCTGTCCGAGACGCGGGTGCTTCTCGGTGTCGGACTGGCGATTGCCCTCGTCGCCGGACTCGTCTTCCGCGTCGTCGGCCAACTCGTGTTAGTGCCCTCACGCCCGCTGGTCACGGCCGCAGTGTTCGCGCTGACGGTGCCCGTGATGTGGGCGCTCGCGGTCGGAATCTTCCGGTGGCGCGGGCTCTCTGGCGGCGCGAAACGGGAGGCCGCGGCGCTGCTCGTCGTCCCGGGCATGCTCGTCGACGCGGTCTCGACGGCGCTGTTCTCGGTCGTCTACCCGAATATGGGTCTCGAAGCCGCGGGGCTCTTCGGCGGACTGCTGCTCTTGGCGTACGCGACGGTTTTGGTTTCGGGGTTCGTCGGTCGGTGACCCGATTCGGGCTGGCGCTTCCATCGTCGAGCCACCGCTCGGCGACGGTGCGGTTCTCCGTTCTCCTCCTCAGTCACGCGCGGCGATGCGAAAAATAGGGCGCGAAGCGGCGGTCCGATTCCGACTCGTCAGTCGGAGTCCGACGAGGAGCCGAAGGCGGTCGGGACGCTCACGTCGGCGTGTTGCGAGAGGTAGTACGCGAGCGCGAACAGCGCGACGACGCCGACGCCGAGGAGCGCCAGCGAGCCCACGCCGTAGCCGCTGGCGAGGAACAGCCCCGTCGCGACGGCGCCGCAGAGGACGGCGTACGGAATCTGCGTGTTCACGTGGTCGACGTGGTCCGCGCCGGCGAACATCGACGAGAGGACCGTCGTGTCGCTGATGGGCGAACAGTGGTCACCGAACAGCGAGCCGGTGAGGATAGCGCCGATGGCACCGGGGAGCGGCGCGCCGAGCTGGTAGGCAAGGGGCACCGCGACGGGGAACATGATACTCATCGTTCCCCACGACGTGCCTATCGAGAACGAGATGATGGCCGCGGCGAGGAAGACCACCGCGGGCAGGAGTTCGGGCGTGATGACGCCTTGGGCGACGCTGACGACGAACGAACCGACGCCGAGCGCCTGGCTGACACCGCCGATGGTCCACGCCAGCGAGAGGACGGCAACGGGGAACATGACCATCTTGAACCCCTCGAAGATGGCGTCGCTGATGGCTTCGAGTTCGACGCGGGCGTGGCCGACGAGGATGGCGAGCAGCAGCGCGCACGCCGAGAAGACGCCCCAGAGGATGGCGTCGGCGGTGGCCGCGTCCTTCAGCGCCTCGACGGGTGCCTGCCCGGGCCAGCCGCCGGAGTACAGCAGGCCGAAGCCGGTGACGGCGACGAGCGCGACGATGGGCGCGGCGAAGTACCACCAGCGCGAATCGACGTAGTCGGGCGTGACGATGTCCTCTTCGCGCGTCTCGATGAGGGGGTCGGCGTCGTCGGCGAGGACCTTCCCCTCTTCTTTCGCGCGGCGCTCGGCGCGCTTCATCGGCCCGAAGTCCCAGTCCATCACGACGAGGATGAACACGAGGACGACCGCGAGCAGGCTGTAGAAGCGGAACGGGATGCTCTGGAGGAACACCACGAAGGCGCTCTGGTCGATGCCGAGCGAGGCGAACTGCTCGCGGATGAGGCCGACCTCGAAGCCGACCCACGTCGAGACGACGGCGACGCTTACCACGGGTGAGGTGGTCGAATCGAGCAGGTACGCGAGCTTCTCGCGGCTGATGTCGAACTTGTCGGTGATAGGCCGCATCACCGAGCCCGTGATCATCGTGCTCGCGTAGGAGTCGACGAAGATGAGCATCCCGAGGACGCTCGTCCCCAACGCGGCCTGTTTCCTGGTCTTGATGCGGGCGATGATGCGCTGTGCGAGCGCGTTCATCCCGCCCGAGAGGAATATCATCCCGAGCATCGCGCCCGAGAGGAACGTAAACAGGAGGAGTTTGCTGTTGAACGACCCGGTCACGTTGTTGATGACCAACTGGAGGGAGTACGCCGCCCCGCCGATTGGGTTCCATCCCACCAGGATGGTCGCACCTATCCAGATGCCGGTGAAAAGCGAGAGGAGCACCTGCCGACTGAGCAGCGTCAGCACGATTGCGAAGAGCGCCGGCAGCAGGCTGATGACTCCGTGCGTCTCTGCGGGCATGACAAACGTTTCGTCACCGGCTCCCGAATTTAAGGGTTTTCACTTCGAGCGCCGAGAATAAGACGTATTGGATGCCGTGGGTTGTCGTAGTTCGGTCGACGAATCGCACGCTGACGGGCGCGTGAGAACCTCAGACGACCGCGTCGTACGCCTCGCCCATTATCTCGATGGCCTCGCGGAGCGACTCGGTGTCGGTCGCGTACGACAGGCGGGCGTAGCCGTGGCCGTGCTCGCCGAACGCCTCGCCGGGGACGATAATCACGCCGCGGTCGATGCACTCGTCGACGAAGCCTTCGGGCACCTCGGGCATGACGTAGAACGCGCCGCCCGGCGACGGGACGGTGAGGCCGATGTCCTCCAGCCCCTCGACGACGAGGTCGCGGCGCTCGCGGAACGTTTCAGTCATCTCCTCGATACGGTCCTGCGGGCCGCTGAGCGCGGCTTCGGCCGCGAACTGCGCCGGCGCGGAGGCGCACGCCTGCACGTACTGGTGGACGCGGAGCATGCGCTCGACCCGGCGGGTGGAGCCGTACACCCACCCGAGCCGCCAGCCGGTCATCGAAAAGAGCTTCGAGGCCGAGTTAACGACGACGACGTTGTCGGTCTCGGCGAACTCGATGGGCGAGCGGTGTTCGCCCTCGAAGACCGTGTACTCGTACACCTCGTCGGAGATGCAGAGCACGTCGTGTTCGTCGGCGATGCGGGCGAACTCGGCGATGTCGTCGGGCGGCGACACCGCGCCCGTGGGGTTGCCGGGGCTGTTGACGACGAACGCCGCGGTGTCCTCGGTGATGGCCTCTTCGACCGCCGCGGGGTCGAGCGTCAGGTCGTCGCGGAGGGGGACCGGAACCGGTTCGCCGCCGGCGAGTTTGGTGAGCGCGTCGTAGGAGACGAAGCCGGGGTCCGGAATGATGACCTCGTCGCCCTCGTTCACGTGCGCCTCGATGGCGATGTGGAGCGCCTCGCTGCCTCCGGCGGTGGCGATGACGTCGTCGGGGTCGAGGTCGACGCCCTGGTCGCGGCGGTGCTTCTCGGCGATGGCCTTGCGCAGGTTCGGGAGACCCTTGTTCCCCGTGTAGCCGTCCGCCTCACCGGCCTCGATGGCCTCGACGGCTGCCCGTCGCGCGTGGTCCGGGGCCGGGAAGTCTGGCTGGCCCAGTCCGAGGTTGATAGCGTCTTCGCCAGCCGCCTCGAACACCTT
The DNA here is from genome assembly GCF_024136985.1 of Haloferax sp. AB510. NCBI lineage: Archaea > Methanobacteriati > Methanobacteriota > Halobacteria > Halobacteriales > Haloferacaceae > Haloferax > Haloferax sp. AB510. Next base: position 5,577 of record NZ_JAMYJY010000048.1, on the reverse strand, counting down.
GCGAATGCCGCTGATGGAGATGCGCTCCACCCGGTCGGAGAAGTGCGTCATATCCTATCCGGTGTCCCCGTTCGGGATAGTTCTTCCCACGCACGGTCGCCGCTGACCCGTTGAATCCGTGACGTGAACGCCAGCACTTGCCGGACTACTCTGCCGCTATCTTGGAGGGAACAATTCAGGAAAACCGACCGTCTCAACTCCGGTTACGGCCATAGAACGGGAATCGCCCGTTCTCACCGCGTCATCTTCCGCGTCTATCGTTACCGCGTACGCGCCCGGAATAAGGCGCTGATTCGTAACGATGGCAATGACAGAGGCACCACGCTCGACTTCAATCAGCCGTAGACGATTCCTGCAGGGGTCCGGCCTCGCCGCGACCGCCGGCCTCGCGGGTTGTCTCGGCGGGTCCGGCGGGAGCGGGCTGGACGAACTCAACGTCGCCTACATGCCCATCTACCCGGACATGCAGTACTTCGTGATGGAAGAAGAGGGGCTGTTCGACGAGCTTTCGGTCTCGGTTTCGGGAAAGAAGTTCTCCGACGGTCCGAGCATCGTGCAGGCGTCGGCGACGGGCGACTTCGACGTGATGATGTTCGGCATCGTCCCGGCGATGATTATCATGGACAAGGGTATTCCCGCGAAAATCACCGCGGCGAACATCAAAAACGCGATGGAGATTCTCGCCACCGACGACTTCGCCGCGCTGTGGGAGGAACACGGGAAAGACGCCTTCGCCGAGTTCGAGGCGCAGCAGGGCCGCAAGTTCACCTTCGGCACCTTCCCGCCGGGGTCGGTTCCGGACATCCTGCTCCGCTACTGGATTCAGAACACGCTCGGGCTCGACCCCGAGGAGGACGTGAACATCAAGGGTCTCGGGGGCGCGGCCGCGGTCCAGCAGGCGCTCCTCTCGAACAACGTCGACGGCACGAGCATCATGGAACCCGTGCCGACGGTCATCGACGCCAACGACGCGCCGTTCCAGCCCATCGCGTGGGCGGGCGACTTCATGCCCGGCCAGCCCGCGGCGGTCACGCTCATGCACGACCGCCTCCGGCAGGACAACCGCGACCTCGCCACGGAGTTCGTCGAACTCCACCGGCAGGCGACGAACTTCGTCGCCGACAACCCCGACACGGCCGCCCAGCACGCGAGTTCGGTCATCGGCGAGAGCGCGCTCCCGGTCGAGACCGCTCGCGCGGCGCTCGACTCCCCCGCGTCGGACTTCATCACCGACCCCCACGATATCGAAGGCGGCGCTGAAATCTTCGCCGACTACGCCCAGACGCTCGGGAAGACGGAAGCGCAGTTGACCGTCGACGAGATGTTCGATTACGGTATCTACGACTCGCTATGAGCAACGACGAAGTCGGCACCAGCGTCGCCCTCTCGGAGACCGAGGCGGACGAGCGACTGCTCGACCGGCTCGCGGGGTTCTCCGCGGAACAGACGGGGCTCGCGGTCGCCGGCTTCGCGGGCTTTCTCGCCGTCTGGTACGTCGCCGCGCTGTTCCAGCCGACGTATCTCCTCCCCTCGCCCGTCGAGGTGCTGGCGGCGTTCGTCGTCGAACTCACCGCGCCGGCGTCGCTTTCGATTCCCTTCACCGGCGCGGAACTCCCGGCGACGAGACTCCTCGTCAAACTGATTCAGAGCCTCTACCACTACGTGCCGGGCCTGCTCATCGGGACCTCGCTCGGCGTCTTCGCGGGCGTCGCCATGGGCTGGAACACTCGCGTCGACAGCGTCTTCACGCCCGTCACGCGCCTGCTCCGGCCGATTCCGCCGCTGGCGTGGATCGGCTTCGCCGTCATCTGGCTCGGCGTCAACCACCAGGGGGCGACGTTCATCGTCGCCATCGGCTCCTTCTGGATTAACTTCTACAGCGCCTACGGCGGCGTCGAAGGCGTCTCGGAGGACCTCAAGGAGGTCGCCGCGACCCTCGGCGTCGACGACGACTGGACGATGATTCGGAAGGTCGTCATCCCGGCGGCCAGCCCCTCGATCATGACCGGTATTCGGACGAGCATCGGCCAGTGTTGGATGATTGTCGTCGCCGCCGAACTCATCGTCGGCGTCGGCGTTGGCTACGAGATTCTCAACACGGCGCAAAACCTCGCGATGGACGTGTCGGTCGCCTACATGCTCGTCATCAGCATCGTCTTCCTCGTGAGCGACGGCCTGTTCCGCCGGGTCGAACGGCGGGTGCTGGAGTGGAGAGCATGAGCGACGACGCGAACGCGGATACGGGGGCGGCCGCGAACACGGCCGCAACCGCGACCAGTCCCGACGACACCGCAAAGGTCAGCGTCGATTCGCTCGGCAAGACCTACGCGTCCGACCGCCGGACGGTCGAGGCGCTGTCGGACGTGGAGTTCGCCGTCGAGGACGGCGAGTTCGTCTGTATCGTCGGCCCGTCGGGGTGCGGCAAGACGACGCTGTTCCGCATCATCGCCGGCCTCGAAGACGCCACGTCGGGCGCAGTCACCCTCGACGGCTCGCCCGTCACCGGCCCCGGCACCGACCGCGGGATGGTGTTCCAAGAGTACGGGCTGTTCCCGTGGCGGACCGTCGCCGAGAACGTCGCCTTCGGCCTCGAAGAACAGGGCGTCGAGGAACCGGCGCGCTCGGAACGCGTGACGGAGATGCTCGAACTCGTCGGCCTCGACGGCTTCGCCGACGCCTACCCCAAAGAGCTGTCCGGCGGGATGAAACAGCGCGTCGGCATCGCCCGCGCGCTCGCGGTCGACCCCGAACTCCTCCTCATGGACGAACCGTTCGGCGCGGTCGACGCGCAGACCCGCGACATGCTCCACGGCGAACTGCTCGACATCTGGACGGAGACGGACAAGACGGTGCTGTTCGTCACCCACGACGTGGAGGAGGCGGTCACGCTCGCCGACCGCGTGGTCGTCATGGCCGCCAACCCGGGTCGCGTCCGCGAAATCGTCTCGGTCGATATCGACCGCCCGCGCGAGCGGACCGAAAGCGAGTTCGCGGCGTACGTCGAGCGGATTCGCGGGCTTATCGGGGAGTAATCCGGCTTCTACGCGCCCGATTCTCGCGTCTCTACTCCCGCGCCTCTCGCAACTCGTCGATGTGCGCGTCGATGACCGACAGCGTCGCGTCGGCGTCGACGTAGCCCTTCTCGTACTCCTTCATCGCGCTGTTGTAGTCGCTGAGGAACTGTGCGACCGCGTCGTCGAGGTCGTCGCTCATACACGTCCGTAGCCCCGCCATCGGATTTGAACCTTCGGCCCGCGGACGGCGGGCCGGAAACTCGCGGTATTCCGTCCCGGCCGTCCACGACGGGACCGTCGATTTATCACCGCGCCCCGCCAACGCGCCGGTAGTGACGACCCTCCGATTCGAGGACGGCACCGTTCACGTCGGCACCGACGACGCCGACGCCGACGCCGACGTTCGGGCCGCCCTCGCCGACGTTGCGAGCGTCGAGGCCGACCCCCGAAGCGGCGGCTATCGGGCCCCAGCGATGCGGTACGCCGCGATTCGGGACGCGCTCGACGCGGCCGGCGTCGGCTACGACGACCGGGTCGCGGCCGCTCTCGACGCTTCCCTCTCGCTTTCGACCACCTACGACCTCCGCGACTACCAGCGCGCCGCCCTCGACGCGTGGCTCGACGCGGGCAGTCGCGGCGTCGTGGAACTGCCGACCGGCGCGGGCAAGACGGTGCTCGCCGTCGCCGCGATGGTCGCCCACTCGGTGCCGACGCTCGTCGTCGTGCCGACCATCGATTTACAGGACCAGTGGATACGCGAACTCGAAACCGAGTTCGACGTGCCGGTCGGCCGGTTCGGCGGCGGCGAGCAGACGCAGGAGGCCATCACGGTCTCGACGTACGACTCGGCGTACCTCCGCGCCGACGACGTAGGCGGCGACTTCGGCCTCGTCGTCTTCGACGAGGTGCACCACCTCGGCGGCGAGGGGTATCGGGACATCCCCAGATTCCTCGCCGCGCCCGCTCGCCTCGGTCTGACGGCGACGTTCGAGCGCCCCGACGGCGCACACGAGCGCGTGGAGGAACTCGTCGGCCCGCGGGTGTACCGCCTCGACGTGGACGACTTGGCGGGCGACCACCTCGCGGACTACGAGGTCCGCCGAATCGAGGTGGAACTGACGGCCGACGAGCGCGAGACGTACGACGAGGCACAGGAGACGTTCGTGAACTACCTGCGGACCTCGGGGCTGTCGATGCAGTCGGGAAGCGACTACCAGAAACTCGTGATGCGCTCGGGGAACGACCCGCGAGCGCGGGAGGCGCTCCTCGCCAAGCAGCGCGCCCGCGACGTGATGATGAACTCCGAGGCGAAGGTGGACAAACTGGCGCGACTGCTCGCGCGACACCGCGAGGACCGCGTCATCGTCTTCACCGCGTCGACCGACCTCGTCTACCGCATCTCGCGGCGCTTCCTCGTCCCGCCGATAACAAACGAGACCGGCACGAAAGAGCGTCGCGAAATCCTCGACCGCTTCCGCGACGGCACCTACGACACCGTCGTCGCGGCCAACGTGCTCGACGAGGGCGTGGACGTGCCTGACGCGAACGTCGGTATCCTCCTTTCGGGGTCGGGGTCGGAACGCGAGTTCACCCAGCGCCTCGGTCGCATCCTCCGGCCGAAGGCCGACGGCGCGACCGCGACGCTCTACGAACTCGTGAGCGTCGAGACGGCGGAAGAACGGGTGGCGGCCCGGCGTCGCTGACGCGGGACGGTGTCGGCGAGCGAGGCCGTGAGGCGTCGAGGTGACTGTCTTCGACGTCAGACCAGCGTGACGTTCAAATCGCCGTTGTTGAGGAAGGCGTCGTACTCGAAGTCGAACTCGATTGCGAAATCGGCGCTCCCCGCGGCCGGGACGGCGAGTTCCTGCGACCGGGTCGACTCCTCGTCGCGGACGGCGACGCGGGCTTCGACGGTGGCAATCCGCTCGGCTCCGCTGTCGTTGACGACCGTCCCGAAGACGCGGAGGCGGCCGTCGTCGGTCGCCTCGAAGTCGACCTCTGAGATGCGGACCGGCGGTACCTCCGGGGTGTCTCGGGGCTCCTCTGCCGGTGCCTCGGGCGGGTTTCGCGGGCCCGTCGCGCCCGGAAGCGACCCGAGACAGCCGGACGACAGGCCGACCGCGACCAGTCCGAGGAGGCGTCGTCGCTCCATACGATGGCGTCCGCCGCGGGCGCAATGAACCTTGTCGTCCGCGCCGTCGCTCGCTTCTTGCCCACGCCGCCCGAGTCGTTTTTTGTCCCGCGGTCCCGTCGTGGCGAGCGTGCTGACGAAGGACCTGCTTCGCGTGTCGCGGGCGGGCGGCGGCTACCACCCGCAGTTCGCCGACCGGGGGGGACCGCCCGCTGGCCGCGAAGGCCATCGGCGTTTTCCGGCGACATGTCGGCGACGCGCGGACCGACCTCGACGACGCCCTCGCCGACCTCGAAGCCGAGGCCGACGACTTCAAACTTGCCCGTGGCTTCGCGTCGCTCCTCGACCGCGAGGCGGTCTTCGAGACGACGGCTCCCCTGCCGCCGGCCCGCGCCCGCCGCGCCGCGTTCGAGGCCGCGATGGCGGTCGGCG
>NZ_JAMYJY010000047.1:0-26285 GCF_024136985.1 Haloferax sp. AB510 | reverse complement strand
GACCAACTACTCAACGACCTGCTCGTTCCTCAAACTGGCTTAACTAGACAGTGCCGAAATTTATGATGAGATATTTATTGTAAACCACCCGTACCTTTGGTGTAGATGGTATGTGGATAGGATAGCGGAGAGATTGATTCAAGTCGCCTATCTCTCAGAACTATCGATGATCGGTATCTCTTGGTGAAGTGATGCTCCGTTCGAACGTCGCTACGTGGGTTGTAGATTGGAACCAGAAGAACTCTCAGATAAACTGGCAGCTCACAACCGAGTGTTTTGGTACTAAACTACACTACCTCCTCCTCAATTGATGATTGACGGACCCAACTAGATAGTACCACCAGGCCTACCAGATCATACTGTTTGGAAATGCCAAACGGAGTAGCTATTCTGTGAGTGGTGGATTTACAGTTATAGCTGTGTAATCTAGTCGGTTGGTCCACATTTATTACTAGTGGTTCGGAGAACGCCCTATTGCATGCACAAGATTGAGAGGCCCGCCGATCCATACTGTCCATGACTTTCGTATGAGTATTACAAACAGAATGGCTATTCCGTACACAACTCGTTTTTGAACAACCAGATCATCCGAATCGTGTCTGGCAATCTGTTGTCTATTTGAAATACACAGCTTCAGTCTCGACGTCTTCCAACATTTATGGAATAAATACTGTATTGTGATCTATTGTGGCTGGTTAATTGGATTTATCCATGTTTATGTCGGTTTGAAGTTCGATCCTCACTTTAGAAATCTCGTGCAGTACACCCACCCGATGACCAGTAAATGCAAATGACCGCAACCGTTATAATGATTCTTCGGGAATAATGTATCATCGACAATGAGCCACACAGATACAGATACGTCCGTACTAATCGCTGGCGCAGGTCCGGTTGGCATGACGACTGCTCTCGCATTGCACGCGCGAGATGTCCCAGTCGAAATCGTCGAAGCGGAGTCGGAAGACCGAAACCGGTCAGGCAGTCGAGCGATTTACGTCCACGGTGCGACGTTGCGCACGTTGGAGCGAGTTCACCCCGGGCTCGGAACCGACCTCGTTGAAGAGGGAATCGTCTGGCCTACTCGGCGAACACTCTATCACGGGAAGGAAGTGTTCTCGCGAACGTATGACTCACCCGGTGGGTCAGGTGACATTCCACACTTCACGAGCATTCCGCAGGTGACGACTGAAGCGTACTTACTCGACGCACTCGACGCCGCAGGTATCGAGATTCACTGGGAGTGTGCTGTCAAAACGGTCCAGTCCGGTCCGGACGGTGTCCGCGTCGAGACATCGGACGGTCGTGAGTGGGAGACTCCGTATCTAGTCGGTGCTGACGGCGGTGGGTCGACGGTCCGAAACGAGATCGGGGTTGACTTCGAGGGAGACCAATCCAAGAACCATTTCATCATTGCGGACGTCCACGAAGTCGAAAATAAACCGCTCCCCATTGAGCGTGTGTTCCACTACAGTAATCCCGACGTAGATGGTCGAAACACGCTCCTCGTCCCCTTTACTGGCGGATGGCGGCTTGACATCCAGTGCTTCGAAGACGACGACCCAGATGAACTCGTCAAAGACGAAAACATGAGCAGGTTCGTCCGTAAGGTCATGGGCGAGGAGTACGACGACCGATTCGAATGGGTATCGACGTATCAGTTCAAACAGGTTAGGGCCGAGCACTTTATCGACGAACACCGTCGTGTCCTGTTGGCTGGTGAAGCTGCTCACCTGCTCGCGCCGTTCGGCGCACGAGGGATGAACTCCGGTGTCGCCGACGCCGATGAGGCTGCCTCGGCTATTGCGGTCGCCTACCACGCACAAACCGACGCCGTGGCACAAGACGAAGTCGAACTCTTTGCTGCTCGGCGCGAGAAAGCCGCCGACTACAATATTGGTGCAGCGGGTCAGGCGCTCGAATATCTCCAGGGAGACGACCCAGTGACAGTCCTCCGAAAAGAGGCGGCCGCATCACTCGCCGACTACTTCGAACCTGCCGGTGAGTGGTTGGACGACGCCCCGTACGGCCCACACGGCAAGCCGCCGATTGTTTCGACCGGAAACTACTGACGAGTCCGAGGAGACAGGCTAAGTCTTATTTTCCGCATCCGTCTTGTCTATCACGTAGGCTTACGGCTTTGCTGGCACAGCGGAGAGCCACACAACGTGGTTTCCGCAAAAGCATGATTTATTATGTTTGTCGAATACTGTCTTTCTATGCGATTCGTTCGATTTGATGAGACCAACCTAGGTCTGTTAACGGATGACGGTGTGATTAACTTGACGAGCCGCCTCGGGATCGAATCTCACGATCCCTTGCAAACGTATATCCGTGGTGACTACGACGCCAGTGAATACGTCGACGACGAACCGGACTTTGATCGCTCCGAAGTCCAACTTCAGTCGCCGATTCGCCGTCCAGGAAAGATAATCGCGGCCCCACTCAACTACGAGAACCACATTGAGGAAGCAATAGCCGACAAAGATATCACCACAGATGAATGGTTCTCCATCGAAGACAAGGGATACTTTTTGAAGGCCCCATCGAGTGTTGTCGGCCCCGACCACGGTATCGAGTTACCGTTCCGGGACCGCCGAGTCGACCACGAAATCGAACTCGCGTTCGTCATGGCTGACGATGTCAAAGACATCGACGCCAGCAACGCTTGGGACCACATCTTCGGATACACGATTCTGCTCGATATTTCCGTTCGGGGGGATCAAGACCGTTCGAACCGCAAATCCTACGATACGTTCACAGTCATCGGCCCGGCAGTCGTTACGCCTGACGAAATCTCCGACCCACAGGACCTCCAGATGGAACTGCAGCTCAATGGAGAGGTACGTCAGGACGAGAACACCGGTGACATGGTCTACTCCTGTGCAGACATCGTCCAGTACGCCTCAATTGGCGCGACCATCGAAGCAGGCGATGTCATCACGACCGGAACACCCGAGGGCGTCAGCCAACTCCACGATGGTGATACGGTCGATGCCCAGATCGAAGATGTTGGCCGGATGCTCGTCGACGTCACTGAGCGAGACACGAAGTTCAGCGACGTCAACGTTCAGAAGGGCGGCTAAGAGTAGTACACACTTGGTTCTGGTTCTCGGTCTTTTCTCCGAGCGCTCTGCTGAACACTGCCGTGACGGCTGGTAAAATGAGTCAGTTCTAACCGGACCGCACTTACAGTCCGAGCTTCGTCGCAACCCAGTGGTCACGGACGGCGAAAACCATCTCTTCTTCATCGTCGAACATCGTCGTCTCGGAGACGAATTCGTCCCACGTGCCGTCTGGAATGAGAGTAAGCTCTCTGGGAGAGTCGACGTTCGAGGGACTGGCCCGCACCATCTCCTCGAACGTGGTAAACTCAGTGTACTGAGCCATGAACTCACTGTCAAACAGTTCTTCAATCGGAATCTCGTCGCGGTCGCCGAGAACCTCTTCTGCACTCGGAAGTTCCGTGGCTTTCGCTGCTTCTTCGAGGTTGATCTGCGGTGCCATACCAGTACTGCGTTTTGAACCTACGTAAAACCTACTGATGCAACCCCCACGTCACTCCGTAGCTGGTCCGAACCAATCGAAGAGCGGCAGGGAGGATACGGACGCTCCGTGTTCGGCGGAACGCCGTTCTAGGCTGTTGGTTACCCAGACGGTTCGGCCTCGGCGTAGAAGTTGAACGCCTCGAACACCGGGCGGTCGGTCATCCCGAGGAGAATCGCTTCGCCGTCGGGGTCGTGGTGGTGAATCTCGTCCGGCGGAATCACGAAGATATCGCGTTCGCTCCATTCGAGCACGTCGTCGCCGACGTGCGTCGCGCCCTCGCCCTCGATGACGAAGTACGCGTCGACGGCGTTGTGGAAGTGCGGGTCGGTCTCCTCTTGGAGCAACTGCGTGCGGAACGACATCGTCGGGAACAGCGGCGGCTGTCCGGTCGCGGGGTTGACGTACGAGAGGCTGTAGCCGTCGTGCGGGTCCGGGTCGTCGTTGTCCGCTCGCTGTCGAAGGGTCTGGAGGGTATCTTTCCAGCTGAATCGGTACGGCGGCGTCGCGGCGCAGTTCCCCTCGAAGGGGCCGGGAATCCCGTCTTCTTTCGTGTCCTCGAACGGGCGGGCGCGACCGTACTGCGACTCCCAGTACCCCTGCGACTTCGTCACGGGCTGGCGGTCGAGTTCGTGGTTCTCGAAGGTGTTGCGCGCGTTGAGCGAGTCGAGCACGAGCGGGAGGTCGAGCACGTCGAGCCACGCGGCCGTCTCGTCGCCGTCGTTGACGTGATCGTGCCACTCCCACTGCGGCGTCGTGATGAGGTCGTTGTCCCGCATGGGGAACTCCTCGCCCGCGACGACGGTCTTCATGTCCTCGCTCCCGTCGATAGTGAACCGAAGCGCGTTCGCCCCGTGTCGGTGTGCCGGCGCGGTCTCGCCGGGCGAGACCGTCTGGACGCCGACGTAAATCGTGTTCGAGATGGCGTTTCGGTATCCCGTGTTGACGGGCACGGCGACGCGTCGCTGGAACCCCGGCGGGAGGTCCGCGATGGGGACGTCCCGTTCAATGGCGTCGATGGACGCCTGGATGTCTTCCCACTTCCAGATGTCCGCCTCGAACCCGCCGAATTGGTTTCCGAAGTCCTTTTCGACTTCCCAGAGGGGTCGCAGGTCGTTCTCCTCGAGGAGACGCTCCGTGTCGGTACTCATCTCTAGGAGTTCCTTCGGCTCTTGTTCAGCCATGGTGTAAAGTTCCCGAGGATTCTTCATAAATGTATGGGTCTATTCTCGTCGCGTGGCGCCGCTACGGGCGGACGCCGTCACCCGTCACCCGCCACCCGGGTCGCTACTGGCTCACCTGCGCGTCGAATATCTCCTTCGAGGGGTACAGCTCGCGGCAGTCCTCGCAGACCATCTGCCCCTGAATGGCGTACTCCCAGAGCTTTCCGCCGCAGGTCGGGCAGTCGAAATGGGCCCGAACGAACGGGTTCGATTTGGCGTAGATGTTTTCGAACTCGGCCATACGGGCACACGGTTCGGACGTCACAAAAACATGTCGTCGGTCGCCTCGACCGCGGCGACGCCGGCGTGAGTCACCCCTCGGTGTACGGTTCGATGGCCTCCCGGAGTTCGGCCGGGAGGTCGCGCGAACTGACGTCGTCCGTGCTCGCACAGACGCGGGTCTCGTGGCCGGTGAACGTCACCTCGCCGTCTTGGTTGCGCGCGACGTAGTCGAAGCGGAGGCTCCGGGTTCCGAGCGTCGGCGTGATGGTTATCTCGATTTTGTCGCCGGCCTCCATCGGGCGCTCGAACTCGAAGTCGATTTCGACGAGCGGGAGCCCGAAGTCGTATTCCAGAGAGATTTCCCAGAGCGGGAAGCCGACCTCCTCCATGAACATGTCCGAACTCTCGTGGAGCGTGTCGACGATGCGGGGGTAGTGCGCGATGCCGAAGGGGTCCGTGTCGGAGAACCGGACCGTCCACGTGCGCGTGAAGCCGGTCATTCTTCGAGCACCACGAGCGCGTCGAGGGCGGTCGCACCGCTCGGCGTCACCAACACCGGGTTCACGTCGATTTCGGCGATGTCCTCGCGCTCGGCGAGCAGGTCGCCGACGCGCTTGACGACGCCGGCGAGCGCGTCGATGTCCGCCGGATCGCACCCGCGATAGCCTTCGAGAAGCGGCGCTGACCGCAACTCCTGTACCGCCGCCCGCGCCGTCGCCTGCGTGACCGGGGCCAATCGATGGGCGGTGTCTTCGAATATCTCGGTGAAGACGCCGCCGAGTCCGGTGAGCACGACGGGACCGAACGAGGGGTCCCGAAGCCCGCCGACGATGACCTCGGTGCCGGCGTCGACGTCGGCGGCGGCTTCGACCAGCACGTCGGCGTCGATACCGCTGTCGGCGGCGGCGTCGAAGACGTCCGCCGCGACGGCCGCGGCCTCGTCGGCGTCCGCGACGCCGACAGTCACGCCCAGCCCGCCCATCCACTCGCTTTTGTGGGTCACCGCCGGCGAGGAGACTTTGAGCACGACCGGGAACCCGATTCGCTCGGCCGCCGCGGCGGCGTCCTCGGGCGTCGAGGCGACTTCGAACGCCGGGGTCTCGATGCCCGCGTCGGCGAGAATCCCCTTCGCCTCGGCCTCGGTGAGCGTCGTCCGGCCGTCGGCGCGAGCCCGTTCGATGGGGTCCGACTCACGCATTGTCGACCACCTCCGCGGGCGCGGCATCTGCATTGACGCGCGCGTATTCGGCGAGCGCGGCGACGGTATCGGCGGCCCGCTCGGGCGACTCGAAGACGGGAACGCCGACGGATTCGAGCTCCTCGCGGTCCGGTTCGAGGAGCGATTCGGGGCCGGCCGTCGCGAACACGACCGGTTTTCCGACGGACTCCGCGAGCCCGTCGAGGTCCTCGGTGGGGAACCCGAGCGCGGCCTCGTGAAGCTCGTACACGAGGACGGCGTCGACGTTCTCGTCGGCCGCGACCGCGCGGACGACCTCGCCGAACTCCGGCATCGGCCGCCCCGTGTCGACGGGGTTCGCCGAGTACGTGATGCCGGGGAGAATCTCGTTCACCGTCGCCCTCGTCTCGTCTTCGAGCGGCGGGAGCGAGACGCCCGCCTGTTTCAGGCGGTCCGCGATGATGATACCGGGGCCGGCCTGCGCCGTCACGACGCCGACGTTCGTCCCGTCCGGGAGCGGCGCGGTCGCCGCGACGTGGCCGGCGTCGAGGAGTTGGCTCGTCGAGTCGACCGTCGGCACCCCGTACTGCGCGAACCCGGCCTGATAGAGCGCATGGTCGCCGGTGAGCGCGCCGGTGTGCGACTCGGCGAAGTCGCCGACGTCCGCCTCACCGACCTTGTAGGCGAAGATGGGCGTCTCCGCGTCGTAGCAGGTTTCGAGGAGCGAGCGCGCGTCGTCGGTCCCCTCGACGTGGAGCACGATTGCGCCGGTGTCGGGGTCGGCGTCGAGATACTCGATGACCTCTTCGAAGCCGACGTTCGCGCGGTTGCCCAGCCCGACCATCGCGGAGATCCCGCGTCGCTCGCGGGTCGCCTGAAACGCGATGGAGTGGGCGACGCCGCCGCTCTGGGCGACGATTGCGAGGTCGCCCGCCGGGAAGCTCTCGACGCCGGTGGCGAACGAGCCGTACAGCCCCGTCCGCGGGATGACGAAGCGCTCGTGTTCGGGCCGAGCAGGGCGATGCCGTGTTCGTTGGCAGTCTCGGTGAGTCGGCGCTGTATCTCCGCGCCGTCGTCGCCGGCCTCAGCGAAGCCGCCGGAGTAGATGACGGCGGCACCCACGCCCGCCGCGCCGCACTCTTCGATGACCTCCGGCACGACCGGCGCGGGCACACAGAGCAACGCGAGTCGACGTCGTCGTCGATGTCGGTCACCGACGCGACGAACGGTTCGCCGAACGCGGTGCCCTCGGCGGACGGGTTGACGGGGTAGACCCGTCCGCCGAAGTCGTGGACGTTCTCCATCGCCTCGTAGCCGATTTTCCCCGCTTTCGTCGACGCCCCGACGACCGCGATAGAAGACGGGTCGAACAGTCTGTCGAGTTCGAATTTGTGAGTCACGTCAGCACGTATTCGGAACAGGAGCATAGTGCTTTCGACCCCGCGGACCCGCCGTCGCGGGTGTCCGCCTGATTCCGACGCGGTTGAGGAGGTAGCCCGCCGGGACGATCACGATTACTGGACGCCGAACATGACGCTCACCGTCAGACTCGTCGGCTCTGTCACCGCAGGCCGCACCGATGGACGGTGTGCGGAACGGCACGCGCGTCCATCAACACACCTACTCCTCTGTCGGGAGCGTGCCGAACTCCTCGCTGAACAACTCGCGGAGCCGAACTTTGTCGAACTTTCCGGTCGTGGTCCGCGGCACGTCGTCGACGAACATGAACCGGTCCGGCAGCCACCACTTCGGGAACCGGTTGAGCAGGTGGTCGCGGAGCTCCGTCTCCGTGGCGTCGCCGTCGAGGACGACGTAGGCGATGGGCCGCTCCTGCCACTTCTCGTGGTCGGCGGCGATGACGACCGCCTCCTCGACGGCGTCGTGTCCCATCAGTTCATTCTCCAGTTCGATAGAGGAGATCCACTCGCCGCCGGATTTGATGACGTCATCGACGCGGTCGACGACGCTGAGGTAGCCGTACTCGTCGATAGTGCCGATGTCGCCGGTCTTGAACCAACCGTCATCGGAGAACGCCGCCTCGGTCGCCTCGGGTCGGTTGTAATACCCATCGAGCAGCCACGGCGACCGGGCGTGTATCTCGCCTTTCGTCTCGCCGTCCTGCGGGACCGGTTCGCCGTCATCGCTGCGAAGTTCGAGTTTCACCCCGGGCGCGGGAATGCCGGGCTTCATGCGCAGACGGTACTGCTCGTCCTCGGGGAGACTTCTGGCCTCGCTCGTCAGCATCGTGTTGGCGAGGTGCGGCGACGCCTCGGTCATCCCGTACCCCTGATTGATCGGTGCCTCGTACACCTCGTCGTACTTCTGAATCAGCGACTTCGGCGGCGAACTCCCGCCGGTGAGTACCTTGTCGAGGCTGTCGAGCATCCCCGCTTCGTCGTCACCGAGGTAGCTCTCCATGTCGATCCACACGGTGGGGACCGCCGCCGCGATGCTCACCGCCTCCTCGTCGATGAGGTCGGCGATGTCGTCGACGGTGGTGTGCCCGCCCGGCAGGACGAGCTTCGAACCGCAGAACGTCGCCGTGTACGGGAAACCCCAGCCGTTGACGTGGAACATCGGAACGACCGGCATCACGGTGTCGTTCTCGCCGACGCCGAACACATCCACATGGCTGTGCATCAGCGTGTGCAGGAACATCTTCCGGTGGTAATACGGGACGCCCTTGGGCATCCCCGTTGTTCCGGAGGTGTAACACAGGCCGAATTCCGTCTCCTCGTCGATGTCGGGCCAGTCGTACTCTGTGGGGTAGTCGGCGATGAACGACTCGTAATCGACGGCCGGTTCCAGCGACGTCTCCCCCACCTCGTCGTCGAGAATGACGTACTGTTCGATGGTCTCTAACTCGTCGGCGATGTCCTCCAGCGTGCCCGTGAACGCGGGGTCGACGAACATCAGGCGGTCCTCCGCCTCGTCCATCATGTGGATGAGGTGTTCCTTGGGCAGTCGGTGGTTCACGGTGTGGACGCTACGCTCGCTGCAGGCCGGGCCGAAGTAGAGTTCGTAGTGGCGGTAGTGGTTGGCCGCCATCGCCGCGACCCTGTCGCCGGCCTCGAGCCCGTAGTCGTCGAGCGCGTGCGCCAACTGCGCGATGCGCTCTGCGGCGTCGGCGTACGTGTAGCGGTGGTACTCGTCTTCGCCGATCTTTGTCACGATCTCCTTGTGACCGAAGAGGTCGGTCGCACGCTCTAAGAACGTCGTTATCGTCAGGTCGTAGTCGAACATCTCAGTCGCCTCCGTCCGTCGGTTCGAAGCGGAAGAACACCCGCTCGTGGTCAGCCGGTCCGTCGATATCGACGACGCGCAGTTCGACGGGGTCGCCGATGGTCAGGTCGTCGTACTCGGCACCGTCGATGTGGGCGCTCAGTTGCACGTCGCCGAGGTCCACGATGCCCGTCACGAACGGCACCTCGTCTTCCATCCCCAGCGGCGCACCCGCCCGGACGGTCGAGAACGCGAACAGTTCGCCCTCGTCAGGCAGTTCGACGTACTCCAGCGCCTCGCTGTGACACTCGGGGCAGACGATGCGCGGGGGGAAGTGGAGCGCTCCGCAGTCTGAACACTCGGTCGTCGTAAGTCGCCCATCGCGGAGGTTCTCGTAGAACTCCGAGATACCCGTGTGCTCGTCGGTCTGGAGTTCGTAGAAGTCGAGCAACCGGGGGAGTTCGATGGTGTCTGGTATCTCGACGGTTCCGCGGTCGTCGCTCATGGTCGACCACGCTCCAGCACCATAACGCTGTGAACCGACGCGCTGCCGCTGAGGTTGTGTATCAGCCCCGTCTCGGGGTCTGGCACCTGACGCTCGGTCGGCACCTCTCCGCGGAACTGGTCGTGGATCTCGAGCGCCTGCGAGACGCCGGTCGCACCCAACGGGTGGCCGCAGCCGAGCAGGCCGCCGCGCGGGTTGACGCCGATGTCGCCGTCGAGTTCGCTTCGGCCGTCCTCGACGAACTTCCCGCCTTCGCCCTTCTCGACCCAGCCGAGGTCCTCGTACTCGACGATTTCGCTGATGGAGAAGCAGTCGTGGACCTCCGCGACGTCGAGGTCGCGGACGGGGTCGCCGATGCCCGCCGACTCGTAGGCCTTCTCGGCGGCCGTCGTCGCCTGCGGCCACGCCGACATCGACGGGAGGTTGTTGATGGAGTTCGAGGCGAAACACGCCTGTCCGCTGCCCGTGATGTAGGTCGCTTCGTCGGTTACCTCGCGCGCTTTCTCCTCGCTCATCAGGACGAGGGCGGCCGCGCCATCCGTGATTCCGCTGCAATCGAACAGGCACAGCGGTGGCGACAGCGGGTACGAGTTGAGCACGTCATCGACCGACACCTCCTTTTGGAACTGCGCGAACTCGTTGTGCGCGGCGTGGCTCTTGTTCTTCGCGCTCACCATCGCCAGTTGCTCGCGGGTCGTCCCGTACTCGTGCATATGCCGCTGGGCGATCATCGCGAAGTACGGGGGCGCGTTCAGGCCGTTGGCGCCGTCGAACTCCCGGTCCATGACGTTCGTCATACTGGATTGGGCCTCGGGACCGTGACCGGCGGGTAGGTTCATCTTCTCGACGCCGAGCACGAGGGCGACATCGAGTTCGCCCGCCGCGATTGCGAGCCACGCGTATCTGAGCGCGGCCTGCCCGCTCGCACAGGCGAGTTCGGTCCGCGCGATCATCGTATCGACGTCCACACCGACGAGTTCGGCGACCATCGGCGCGACGTGCGTCTGGAAAGCGAACCGTTCTGGCTGGACGGAGCCGACGAACAGTCCCTCGACGTCTTCGGGACCGATGTCGGGCACATCCTCGAAGGCGGCCTTCCCCGCTTCCTGTATCAGGTCCTTGTAGGTGGCGTTGCGGTTCCCCCAACGGGTATGACCGCCGCCAACGATACCGACGTTTCGAGTCATAGGTCGTGATTTGAAATTATCATCCGTGTACTTGTTTGTTCCGTCGCTTACTCCGAGAAGTTGGGGTCGCGGTCCTGTTTGAACGCCGCGACGCCCTCCCACATGTCTTCCGTCGTCGAGAGCAGGCCGAAGCCCTGACTTTCCATCTTCAGGCCGGCGTCAAGGCTGGCGTCCCTCCCCTCGTCGATGACGCTCTTCGCGACTTCGAGCGCCGTCTGCGGCCCCTCGGCGATGCTCGACACGAGGGTCTCCACGTCGTCTTCGAACTCCTCTTCCGGGACGGCGCGGTTGAGGATACCCCAGTCGGCGGCCTTCTCCGCGGAAATAGGGTCGCCGGTGAAGACGAGTTCCTTCGTCCGCGGCGCGCCGACGAGGCGGACGAGACGCTGGGTGCCGCCGCCGCCGGGGATGAGCCCGAGGTCTATCTCGGGGCTACCGAGCGAGGAGCCCTCGGTGGCGATGCGGAGGTCGCAGGCCAGCGTTATCTCCATCCCCGCGCCGAGGCAGAAGCCGTCTATCTTCGCTACCGTCGGCCGCGGAAACTCCGCGACGGCCTGAATCGCCTCGTCTACGTCCATCAGGTCGGTCGGTTCGGCGGTGGTGAAGCCCGTGATGTCCGCGCCCGCCGAGAACGCGCGGTCGCCCGCACCCTCGAAGACGACGACGGAGACGTCATCGTCGTCCACCGACTCCAGCACTCGGCGCAATTCGTCGAACATGTCCGTCGAGAAGGCGTTCAGCCGCTCCTCGCGGTCGAAGACGACGTTTAGTCGGCCGTCGTCCGTCAGACTGTGGCTGATAAGGTGGTACGGACCGCCGTCGCGGTAGTCGTAGAAGCCGCGCCCGGCGTCCTCCCCGGTGTGGCCTGCCTCGACGAGTTCGACGAGGTACTCCGCGGGTTCGTACCGCTCGGCTCCCGTTCGCTCGTGTAGGGATTCGAGCTTCTCCAGCACCGTGTCGAGACCAAGTTTGTCCGCCGTCCGGCAGGTCCCCTCGGGGAGACCGCCGCCGAGGCGCATCCCTACGTCGATGTCCTCGGGGTCGGCTACGTCGTCGCCGACGAGTTTGGCCGCCTCGTTTACCATCCGCGCCTCGATTCGGAGCGTGTCCACGTTGCCGCCTTCGCGCGGGTTGTAATCGACGCCCTCGCCGCCTTCGTAGTCGTAGAAGCCCTTGCCGCTCTTCCGACCGAGGTCGTTCGCGTCGACGCGGCTCTGAATTGACTCGGCGACGGGGTCATCCCACTGCTCGCGGGTGTGCGCGAAGATGTCGATGCCGCCGAAGTCGTTGAGTTCGAACGGCCCCATCGGGTAACCCCGACGGAACGCCATCGCGGCGTCTATCTCCCGTATCCCGACGCCACCTTCGTCGAGCATCCACGCCGCCTCGCCCATGTACGGCGTCAGGACATTGTTGACGACGAACTGCGGGACGTCCTTCCGGACGAGAATGGGCGTCTTGCCGAGCGACTCGGCGAACTCGTAGGCCACCTCCGTCACGTCCTCGCGCGTCTGCTCGCCGGAGACGACCTCCACGAGGTCCATCTTCACCGGCGGATTGAAAAAGTGCATCCCGCAGCAGAACTCGGGCCGGTCCGTCGCCGACGCGATGTCGCTCACGCGCAGGCTGGAGGTGTTCGTCGCAACGATGGTCTCCGGTCCCGCCGCGTCGTCCACCTCGGCGAACACGTCGCGTTTTATGTTCAAGTCCTCCGGCGCGGCCTCGATGACGAGGTCTGCGTCCGCGACGGCGGCGGCCACTTCGGTCGTCGTCCCGATTCGGTTCAGCACCTCGTCGGGGTCCTCGTCGAGTTGGCCCTTCTCGGCCAGTTTGTTCAGGCTCCACTCTATCTGGTCGTACCCCTCATCGACGATGTCGGCTTCGATGTCGCGCATCGTCACCTCGTAGCCGGCGATGGCGGCCACTTCGGCGATGCCGTGACCCATACTGCCAGCTCCGAGGACTGCGAGGCTCTCTATCTGGATAGCCATTACTACGTTCTTCCACATCTACCTATTTTAATATTTTGATTCGGTAAATAGAAATAAACAGACGGCACAACGGCTAACGGACGACTAAACGGGCGAACGACCCCGGCGTTCAGACGCCGAGGTACTCCTGACGGAGTTCGTCGTCGGTTTTGAGTCGTTCGGTCGACACCTCGTCAACGATGTGGCCCTCGTCGAGGATGTAGTGGCGGTCGGCCACTGCCATGGCGACGGCGACGTTCTGTTCCACCAAGAGGAACGTCACGTCGCGCTCCTCGCTTATCTCCGTGATGATTGACTCGATGCGCCGGACGATGTACGGCGCCAGCCCTTCGCAGGGCTCGTCGAGCAGTATCATCTGCGGGTTGGCGACGAGGCTCCGCGCGATAGCGAGCATCTGCTTTTCGCCGCCACTCATATTCCGCGCGAGTCGGTTGCGCATGTCGTCGAGTTCGGGGAACTGCTCGAACACCGACTCCCGGTTGAGCGGGTCGGTCGCGTGGTTGGCCGCGAGCCGTATGTTCTCTTCAACGGTGAGTTCGTTGAAGCAACGCCGTGCCTCAGGGACGAGCGAGAGACCGAGCTTCGGTATCTCGTAGCTGCGCTTCTCAAGCAGGTCGTGGCCGTCGAACGTTATCGACCCGCCACGGATGGTCGGCACGTCGGTGCCGACGATGGAACGCATCGTCGTCGTCTTGCCCGCGCCGTTGCGGCCGAGAAGCGATACTACCTCGTCGCGGTCGATGGCCATGTCAACGCCGAACAGCACCTGTCCGGTGTCGTAGCCCGCCTCCAATCCGTTGATCTCCAACAGGCTCATAGCTCCTCCCGCATCCCGCCGAGGTAGGCGTTCTGTACCTCTTCGTTCCCGCGAATCTCCTCGGGGTTGCCCGTGGCGAGTATCTCGCCCTGATTGAGCACGGTGATCCGGTCGCTCATCGACAGCACGATATCCATGTCATGCTCGATGAGCAGGATGGTGAGGTCGAGTTCCGTCTGTAGGTCGTCAATCATGTCGGCTGTCTCTCGGGTCTCCGTCGCTCCCATCCCGCTCGTGGGTTCGTCGAGCAGCAGCACTGACGGCTCCGTCGCCAGCGCGATGGCGATGCCGAGACGACGCTGGTCGCCGTGCGAGAGGTTCTTCACCGTCGCGTTGTGCTGCTTGTCGAGGCCGATCCGTTCCAGGTAGTCGAACGCCTTCTCACGGTGTTTCGACCGCCCCTCGCCGAGCAGATTCAGCGCAAACGTGCCGGCCTGTACCGTCTGCACGACGATGCGGACGTTCTCCAGCACAGTGAGGTCGTTGAACAACTGGTTCGACTGGAACGACCGCGCGAGGCCGCGGTGCGGTCGCTCCTCCTGCGGAAGGTCGGTTATCTCCGCGCTGTCGAACCAGACGCTCCCCTCGGTGGGTTCCAGCGCCCCCGTCACAGTGTTGAACAGGGTGGTCTTGCCCGCGCCGTTCGGACCGATAATGGCGTGTAGCTCACCGCGCTGGACGGAGAGGTCGACGTCTCTGAGGGCGACGACGCCCCCGAACGTCTTCGTCAGCCCGTCCGTCCACAGCACGCCCTCGTCGGCGGTCGATGCAGCTTTCTGCTCCGTCTTTCGCTGTCTCGTCTCACTCATGTTCGATCACCGCTGAGTTGGTCGTACAGTCGCTCGACACCGCTCCGGAACAGCCCCCACAGTCCCTCCCGCGGCGCGACCAGCACCGCGACGACGAACAGCAGGCCAAGGAAGAACTGCCAGTACGTCAGCAGTCCGGAGAGTTCGAAGGTGACGACCGAGAACTCCGGGGACGGCAGCGCCAGCATCTCGAACTCGGTGAGGAAGTCCTCGGCGAACAGCCAGATGAACGCGCCTGCCGCCGGACCGAGGAAGTAGTTCGTCCCGCCGAGGATGGTCATCAGGATGATGTCACCGCTCGTGTTCACCGAGAGGTTCTGCAGGGACGCCCCCTGATTGTTTATCTCCAACAGCACGCCCGCCAGCGCGGTGAACGTCGCGCTGAACGTGAACGCCCACACCTTGTACCGCTTGACGTCGATACCGACCGCCTGAGCCAACTGCTGGTTCTCACGCAGGGCGGCCAGCGTCCGCCCGAACGGCGAGCGGACCAACTGCCACAGCCCCAGCGTCGCCACGAAGAACACCGCCGCGAGGAGGTAGTACCAGTCGAAGCTGACCCATCCCAGCGAGACGTACATCACGCCGCGATAGCTCTCAATCCACGCCGGGAGCGCGCCGCTGATTCCGGTGCTCCCGCCGGTCAGACCGCCGTAGTTCTGGTTGGCGATGAAGTAGAAAGACTGGGCGAACGCCAGCGTCAGCATCGCGAAGTAGATTTCGCCCTTCTCGACGGTAAGCCGTCCGAGCAGGTAGCCGAACAGCGTCGCGACGCTGATACCGATAGCCGCCGAGACGAGGAACGGCAGGTTCAGCCTGAGCACGCCGATGGCGGTCCCATACGCTCCGATACCGAGGAACATCGCATGGCCGAACGACAGCAGTCCCGTGTAGCCGATGAGCAGGTTGAACGCCACCGCGAACAGCATCCAGATGAGGATGGTGTTGGCGACCTGTTCGTAGCCGAGCAGCGCCGGGTGCGAGATGACGGGCCGGATGAGGACGACGATGGCCAGCAGTCCGAGCGGTACTTGCAGTTTCGCGAGTGTGTCCGTCGACGCGATGTCGCTCACGCGGTTCACGATGGTGTTGTCCGAGCGCTGTCCGCTCATTCGAGGAACCCCTCCTGTCCGAACAGCCCGCGGGGTCTGACGAGCAGCACGACGATCATCACGAGGAACGGCATCAGCCCGCCGATACCGGAGATGTCGAGCGCCGGAATCGACGTCGCCACCGCGAGTTGCTCCAACACCAGTGGCGTCAGGAACACCGCTTCACCGATGAGCAGCCCGGAGACGACGCTCCCGAACAGGCTGCCGATGCCGCCGACGACTACGACGACAAACGCGAGGATGATGAACTGGTTGCCCATCCCGATGTCCATTCCGACCTCGGTTCCGCGGAGGACGCCGCCGAGTCCGGCCGTAGCCGCCCCGAGGAAGAACATCAGGACGAACCGGATCGGGATGTTGACCCCGACGAGTTCGGCCATTTCGCGGTCCATGACGCCTGCGCGGACCGAGAGGCCGAAGTTGGTTCGCTCGATGAGCATGTAGACGGCCGCGACGGTGAGCACACTCACGACCACCGTGAACAGTCGGAAGTTGGCGACGCCCGTGACCGCGAGGTCGAAGCTCGACGACAGCACCGGCGGCGTCGGCACACTGAGCGGCGACGCGCCCCAGATGGCCCGCGTCGCCTCGTCGAGCATCAGCGCCAACCCGAACGTCGCCAGCAGGCCGATGAGCGGCGTCTCGTCGTACAGCCGGTGGAGGACGGTACGCTCGATGACGATGCCGAGCGTCCCAACCAAGAGAGGGACAACGACGAGCGCAACCCAGAACGACAGCCCCCACTCGACGACGACTTGGAACGTCAGATAGGCCCCGAGCATGAACAGCGCCCCGTGCGCGAAGTTGACGACGCCGAGCAGCCCGAGGATGATAGACAGTCCGAGCGCCAGCAGCACGAGGATGAACCCGTAGACGAGCCCGCCGACAAGCTGGTCGACGAACAGTCCGGGGCGTCTCGCAAACGCGTTCACCAGTAGCAACCCGAGGACGACGGCCACCGCGATGGCCGCGGGCGAGGATTCCTCGCTCGTCGGGTTGAGCGCTGGTGGTAGTTTGTATGCCATTTGGCTAGTTACAGCTGGCACCCGGTCTCCTCGCAGCTGCGTGCGAGGTCTCCACCGGGGATAGTTTCGTCGATGCCGAACCACTGTTTCCACGGTTCGTCCTGCATCTCGTCCGGTTCGAGCCCTGAGACGACGTGGGTCGGCTGAATGAGGTTGTGATCGCACGCGCGCCACTTCAGCGTTCCCGGCTGGAGGTCCGCGACGGTACTCTCTATCTGGTGGCCCTCCAGTTCGGCGGTGATGTCGGCGGCGGCGGTGGAGCCGGCCCGCATCACTGCACGCACCTGCTGGTCAAGCGAAGTGTAGGACATATAATGGCGCGCGAACGGATCGGTCCCGCCCTCGTCGACCACGCGCTGTTTGAACTCCTCGCCGGTGTCGACGGCGCTCACCCATCCGGCCGGGCCGACGTCGACGGCCGAGGCGGCTTCCTTGCCGAGCCCCCACGCAACCAGATCCTCGAACTGATGGACCATCAGCGCCAGCTCCTCGTGAAGCCCGGTGTTCATCATCTGCTCTATCGCCAACCGGGCGTCGAGCCCGGGGATGAGTAGTGCGACGGCCTCGGCGTCAGAGTTCTGCACGTTATTGATGTACTGCGTGTAGTCGTCGCCGGGGAACGGAGTCGCGTCCGACCCGACGACCGTCGCGCCGTTCTCTTCGAGCCGTGCGCTGATGACTTCGTTGGCGGTCTGTCCCCAGACGTAGTCCGAATAGAGGATGTACCACGAATCGGCTTCTTGGACCATCCGGGGCACCGCCGCGCCCGCCATCATTGTGTTCGACTGGTAGACGCTGAACATGTGTTCGGCACACTCGCTCCCAGTGATGGTATCCGAAGCGCCCTGTGCGATGTAGGAAACGCCGTTGTCGGACGCCCACGACCCCATGCTCGTGCAGACAGCCGAGGAGATGCCGCCGTGTGCGAAGTCGATGCCGTCGGAGGTGACGGCGCGTCTGACCCGTTCGAGCGCCGTACTCGGATCGGTCTCGGTGTCGTACTCGCGCAGTTCGATTGAGATGTCGAACTCCTCTTCGAGGTCCTGTTTCGCGAGCACGGACCCCGTCGTCACCGACTCTCCCCACGGCGCGAACGCCCCGGTATAGGGCGCGAAGACGCCGACAGTCAGCTCGTCGATGTTGGACGACTCACCCCCCGAATCCGACACAGTGCCGGCTCCGCCGCCGCCACCACCGTCGTTTTGTCCCCCTGGGCCGCCGGCACACCCGGCCAGTCCTGCGGTACCGCCGACTGTCGAAGCCACACCAATCTGTCTCAGCAGCTCTCGCCTGCTATGAGTAGGCATACCCCTACCTGCGAGTGAATATACTTATAGATTATGGAGGATGCCCGAATACTCCTGTTTCTGCGCTGGTCGTCGGCCGGTCTCCGGGCGCAGTGTTGCCGTCATCCGGCTCGAATCCGCGAGCTCAGACCACCCGGTCCCCGCCGGAACCGAGCGTTCGAGATAGCCGCAGTCAGTTCGCGGCGTCAGAAGTTCCGATAGATGAGGTCGCGCTGAACCGCGCTGACACCCTCGTAGATGACTGGCATCCGCGCGTCCCGGTAGACGCGCGAGATCCGTTGGTCGTCGAGAATCCCACGGCCGGCGTGGAGTCCGATTCCCGTCTCGGCGCATTCGGTCGCCGTCTCCGTCGCTTTCAGCTTCGCCATCGATCCCCATTTGCGGGCGTCTTCGCCGGACTCGATCCGCTCGACGGTCCGCCAGAGCAGCGACCGGGCGCTCTCGAACTCCGTCCGCATCTCCGCGAGGTCGTGTTGGACCGACTGGAACTCACTCACTTCCTTTCCGAACTCCTTGCGGTCGTGGACGAACGCCCACGCTTCCTCGATGGCCGCGGCGGCGAGGCCGATGCCATGGCCGGCGACCCGCGCTCGCCCGTGGTTGAAGAACTCCGCAACCATCCGAAATCCGTCGCCGCGCGGGCCCAGTAGGTTCTCCTCGGGAATCCGACAGCCGTCGAAGGTTATGTGCGCCTGTTCGGACGCGCGCATACCCATCTTCTCCGGGATGTACTCGGCCTCGTAGCCCGGCGCGTCGGTCGGTACGAGGAACAGCGAGTAGTTGCCGTGGCGGTCCCCCGACTCGTCCGTCTTCGCGTAGACGGTGATCCAGTCGGCGGAGACGCCGTTACCGATCCAGTACTTCTCGCCGTCGAGCACCCACTCGTCGCCTTCCTTGGTCGCCGCCGTCTCCATCCCGGCGAGGTCGCTGCCCGTGTCGGGTTCCGAAATCGCCATCCCCGTCGTGACTTCGCCCTCGGCCACGGGGCGCAGGTAGTCGCGCTTCTGCGCCTCCGTCCCGAACGCTTCGAGGATGTTCGTCCCGAAGCTCTGTCCGACCAGCGCGAGGCCGATACCGGCATCCGCGCGGAAGAATTCCTCGATGACTGCGACTACCTCGCTCAGCGACCGTCCCTGCCCGCCGTGTTCTTCGCCGATTTCCATCGCCACCAGACCCTCCTCACGAGCGGCCTCGACGATTGAGGTCGGATACTCACCGGATTGGAACCGCTCGGCCCTCGCCGGGACGATATGCTCGTCAGCGAACTCGCGCGCCTGTCGCTTCACCGGTCTGGCCGCCTCGGGGACGACTGATTCTTCTAATAGCTCCATGGTATGGGTCTTCCCGGTCGGGGTAAATAGTTTGTCTCCTCGGCTCAGATCCCTCCACTTCCGTTACCCCCGATGTAATAAAAACTTTTAATCATGTATGAAAAGAGTCATCAACATGGGTCGAGATACCAGTCCACCCGGACCAGACAGTAAGTCGCTGAACCGCCGTCAGTATCTGAGCCTCGCTGCCGTGGCGGCCTCGCTCAGTGTCGCAGGCTGTAGTCAGTCGGAGTCGACGCAGATAACGGACACGGCGCGGACGGCCACCGCGACGCCGGAACCGACGCGAACGTCGACAGCGACGGAGAGCCCAGACCACCGCGTGCGACGGGACGTGATGGTGGAGATGCGCGACGGTGTCACGCTCGCGACAGACGTCCACCTGCCACAGGAGGGCGAGTCGTTCCCAACGCTCGTCCACCGGACGCCGTACAACAAAGCTGAGGACGTCCCCGTCGGGACGATTCCGACCGCGGTCGAGAACGGCTACGCGGTCGTCCAGCAGGACGTGCGGGGGCGATTCGCATCGAACGGCTGGTTCGTCCCGTTTTCGGAGGGGGAAGACGGCTACGACACGATAGAGTGGGTGGCAGAGCAGTCGTGGAGCACCGACCAGGTCGGGATGTACGGTACCTCCTATCGAGGGATGACGACGATACAGGCGATGAAGGAGGAACCCCCGTCGCTCGTCGCCGCGGCGCCGCTTGTCACGCCGGCGAACTTCTACCACGACCTGCAGTACTCAGGCGGGGCGAACAACCTCGGCACGTCGATGGCGTGGACGGCCTCGAACTCCTTCTCGCAGATATCGCGGCTGAACGTCTCCGAGTCGGAGGCGAATGCCCTCCGAGAACAGCTCCAAGCCCTGTTCCAAAACTGGCCGGACAGCGCGGCACAGCTCCCGGAAATCGACATCTCCGCGTTCGATCAGGGAGTGGCACCCTACTGGCGCGACTGGCTTGAGCATCCGACGTTCGACAACTATTGGCAGGCGATCGATGTCCTCGCCGAGGTCGGCGACCTATCGATACCGATGGTTCAGGCGGGCGGCTGGTACGACATCTTCCTCGACGGCACCACGTCGTTGTTCTCGGCCGTCGAGGAGCGTGCCCCCGAAGTCGTCCGCGAGAATCAACGCCTGGTCATCGGCCCCTGGAGCCACCTCACCTACCCGTCGGCGGACCCCGTTGGCGACCGCGATTTCGGATCCGAGGCCGCCTACGACCTGAGCGGCGAACTCGTGTTTCCGTGGTTCGACTACTGGTTGAAAGACGAGGGCGACGGCGTGCGCTCGCTTCCGAAGGTCCAGTACTTCCAGATGGGCGCCGACGAGTGGCGGAGCGCCGACGAGTGGCCCCCGTCGTCGTCGACGCCGACCGACTACTATCTCGACGGCGACATCCCCGATGACGGCGTCAGCAGCGGTGGCCTGTCCACGAACGAACCCGCGGCCGAGGACGCGACCGACAGCTACGACTACGACCCACTTGACCCGGTCCCCACTCGGGGGGGACCGCTCCACATGGGACCGCTCCAGACGGCCGGCGTCGTCGACCAAACACCCGTCGAGGAGCGCGACGACGTGCTCGTCTACACCTCCGAAGCGCTCTCCGAGTCCGTCGCTATCGCCGGCGACGTCGAGGCAACGCTGTTTGTCGAGACGACCGCACCCGACACCGACTTCGTGGCCCGACTCGTCGACGTCGGCCCCGACGGCTACTCGATGAACGTTACCGAGGGGGTGCTTCGGGCGCGCTACCGCGAGTCGTTCGAGGAACCCGAGTTCCTGGAGGCGGGCGTCGTCTACGAACTGACCGTCAATCTCCGACCGGTAGCACACACCTTCGAGTCCGGCCACCGGATTCGACTGGACGTCACGAGCAGTAACTTCCCGAAACTCGACCGCAACCCCAACACGGCGATCACCGTCTCGCGCGCAACCGAAGATGACATGCAGACAGCGACGCAGACGCTCCATCGAAGCTCCAACTACCCGTCCAGACTCCAGCTTCCCGTCGACTCCGCCTGAACGGCCAGACCGGTGAGCCTCCGAACCCGTCGAGCGGCCACGGGTCGACCACGACGACTCCGTATTCGACGACAAAGCTATCGACCCACGTTATATCGAGACGAAACACGCGTATCTGAACATACAACGCGCGAAAGCGAGATATCTGTGCTGCCGAGCTAGATCGACCTCGTTACCATCCCGAGCCGCCACGGGCGTCCGCGGGCCGGCGCTCAGGCCGGCTCCCATGCGGTTCGGAGCGCCCCGGGCTACCGTGCGGTTCGGACGGCCCGCTCGACCTGTTCGATTGGTGTCGGGGGTCGTTCCGCGTCGTCGTCGCGGTCGCCGAGTTGGGTCCGACACGACGCGCCCGGCGCGACGACCCGCTGTCCGTCGCTCGCCGCCACCTGCTCGAAGAGGATGTCCCCGATAGCGTCGCTCATCGACCGGTGTTCGGCCTCGTAGCCGAAGCTTCCGGCCATCCCGCAACAGCCCGAATCGAGCGGGTCGACCGCGTAGCCGGCGCGCCTGAGCACCCCGACCGCGTGGTGGTCTTTCTTCACGGACTTCTGGTGACAGTGGCCGTGATACGCGAGCGACTCGCTCGGCGCGTCGAACGCCAGTCGCTCGTCGAGTCGGAACGAATCGAGGTACTCCATCACGCCGTAGGTGTTGCGAGCGACCCGCTCGACGGCGGGCCCCGAGAGCAGGTCGAGGTAGTCGGACTGGAGCATCACCGCGTCCGAGGGCTCGACCAACACCACGTCGCGTCCCGATTCGACCTTCGGGGCGAGTTCCGCGACGTTCTCGCGCGCCGTGTCCCGCGAGATATCGAGAAAGCCCTTCGAATGCGCGGGCCGGCCGCTGTCGGTGTGGTCCGCGAGTTCGACGCGAACACCCGCCGCCTCCAGCACGCGCACGGCCGCTTTCCCGGGTTCCGGGTGACTGTAGTTCGTGTACGTGTCGACGAAGAAGACGGCCGTCCGCTCGGCGTCCGCCGGGGCGACCTGCGACCCGCCGCGGGCCTCGAACCAGTCGTGGAGCGTCTCGCGCTCGAACGACGGGAGCGTCGCCTCGGACGTGATTCCGACCGCGGACTCCAACAGGGACCGCGCGCCCGGGAGTTTCGTCGCCCAGTTCGAGACGGGAGCGAACGCGCTTCCCACCTTCGAGAGCATGTCGACGTTGGCGAACAGCTTATCGCGGAGGCTCGCCCCCTCGCGCTGGTGGTACTCGTGGGTCATCTCGGCTTTCAGCTTCGCCATGTCGACCTCGCTCGGACAGTCGTTCGAACAGCCCTTACAGCCGATACAGAGGTCGAGCACCTCGTGCATGAACTCGACGTCGAACTGCTCGTCCGCCGAGAGGTCGCCGCTCATCGCCTGCCGGAGGAGGTTCGCGCGGCCGCGTGTCGACTGTATCTCCTCGCCGCTGGCCCGGTAGGTCGGGCACATCACGCCGCCGGTCGTGTCTTGGTCGCCGCGACAGCCGGCACAGCCGTGACAGAGTTCGGCCATCCCCTCGAACCCGTTGTCGTTCGCCCATTCGAGCGCGGGGTCGAAGCCGGCGTCGAACTCGTAGTCGGGGTCGTACCGCAGGTCGTCGGTCATCGAGACGCGCCGGGCGCGCTCGGGCGCGTCGTCCGGGAGCGACTCATCCGGTTCGTAGCCGCAGACCTGCCCCGGATTGAGGAGCCAGTCGGGGTCGTACGCCGTCTTCAGCTCTCGGAACGTCTCCCACAGCGAGTCGCCGTAGAGCCTGCGGTTCCACTGGGTGCGCGCCCGGCCGTCGCCGTGTTCGCCCGAGACGCTCCCGCCGAGTTCGACGACGAGTTCGGTCACGCGGTCGGAAATCTCCTCGTACGTCGCGAGGCCCTCGGCGGTCTTCGTGGTGACGAGCGGGCGGACGTGCAGGACGCCCGGCCCGGCGTGGCCGTAGAACGCCGCGAACGTCCCGAGGTCGTCGAGCACGTCGCGGAACCCGCCGACGAACTCGGGGAGGTGCTCGGCCGGAACGGCGCAGTCCTCGATGAACGAGAGGTGTTTCTCGTCGGTCGTCCGCGAGAGCAGAATCGGATTGCCGGCCTTCCGGAGCTTCCAGACCCGGTCGCGCGCCGCCTCGTCGTGGGCTTCGATGGCGTCGACGGCGCTCTCGCCGACGCGGTCCGCGACGAGCGCGTCGACCTTCTCGCGGCCGGTCTCGTCATCTTCGGCGTAGAACTCGACGAGGAGCGCCGCCCGCGTGCCGTCGGGGAGCATCCCCACGACGTCTTCGAACTCCGAGGTTTCACCGGCGAGGTCGATGAGCGTGTCGTCGATGAACTCGACCGCCGCCGGGTCGTGTTCGAGGACCGCCACGACGTCTCTCACCGCCGTCATCAGCTCGTCGTAGGTGAGAAGCGCGACCGCTTTGGTCTCCGGGACGGGTTCGAGCGAGACAGTAACCTCGGTGATGAGCGCGAGCGTCCCTTCGGAGCCGGCGAGCAGTCGAGCGAGGTTCACCGATCCCGACTCGGCCTCGTCGACGAGCCAATCGAGGTTGTAGCCCGAGACGTTGCGCTTCAGGTCGGGGTAGCGCTCGCGGACGAGGTCTGACTCCGATTCGAGGATGCGGTGGACTTCTGCGTAGACGCGCTCCCGGATGCTCCCGTCAGGGTCGGCCCCCTCGCGGAGCGCGTCCAGCGTGACCTCGCCGAACGTCGTCACCGACCCGTCGGCGAGGACGGCCTCGACTTCCTCGACGTAGGCGTCGGTCTTGCCGTACTTCAGCGAGTGCGACCCCGTCGAGTTGTTCCCGATTGCGCCGCCGATGACGCTCCGGTTCCCGGCGGCGGGGTCGGGCGCGAACTTCAGGTCGTGCGGCGCGAGCGTCTCGTTCAGCTTTGCGAGCGTGACGCCCGGCTGGACGCGCGCCGTCCGCGCCTCGGGGTCGACCGACAGCGGCGCGTCCATGTATCTCGTGAAGTCGAGGACGACCGCCTCGTTCACCGTCTGTCCGGCGAGACTCGTCCCGCCGCCGCGCGGGAGCACGGGGACGTCCTCCCGTGCGCAGTATTCGACGACCGCCGCGACGTCTTCGGTGTCCGCCGGGAAGACGACCCCGATGGGCGTCACCTCGTAGGCGCTGGCGTCGGTCGCGTACAGCTGGCGAGAGTAGGAGTCGAAGCGAACGTCGCCAGCGATACGTACCTCGAGATCCGCGACAAGATCAGGTCGTTCAACGTCGTCACCGCGATAGTCGTAATTCGCACTCGGTGCAGTCGTCGGGTTAGACACGGAAATTTCTCGCATCGATGCTCGAAACTTATTTTCCGCGGTTATAGTGTTGTGTGTCTCTCATCCGAGGTTTGTGTGCTCAATAGGGGAATCAGTGTTCGTGATTAACGACCGTACTGATAGTTGACGGAGACGATGTCCGTAGACTGCTTGACCCGCTCGGCGAGGTCCGACCGTTGGTCCGCATCCGTGAGTTGATTCGTTGGGCAAACGAGACCGATTGCTCCGTAGACAGTCCCTTCGACCGTGATTGGGGCCGAGATAATCCCCATGCCGACGACTTGTTCGTCCCAATCGTACGCATAGCCGGTCTCTCGAATCGTCTCGAATTCTGCTCTGAGGTCATCAGGGTCTGTCTTCGTGAACTTGGTTACTGCTTCGAGGTCATGGGTCTCGAAGAACCGGTCTATCACTTCGTCGGACGAGTAGGCGAGAATCGATTTTCCGGACGCGTGTGAGTGAAGTGGCACGCGCATACCAGTGTACATCCCGAGTTGAAGTGAGCGTTCTCCTTCTGCGAGGTGAACGATGGCGAGTTCATTGTTCTCTTCGATCGTGAGCGACGCGGTGTACCCCGTGTCATCCGCCAAGTGTTCGAGTTCGGACTGGGACACTTGGAAGAGCCGATTCCGATACTTGATACGCCCGCCGAACTCAAGGAATCGTAATCCGAGCCGGTAGCGCCCGTCCTCATTAATCACGAATCCGGTGGCTTCGAGCGTTCGAAGATATCCGTGAATGGTACTCCGATGTGTGTCAAGGGTTTTTGCGATTTCGCTGACGCTCATCGAACTGTTTTTTCGTAGTAATCCGAGGATATCGAACGTCCGATTGACCGTGGCAAGTTGGTGTTTCGAGTCGTCCATGTATATTCCTGAACGTCCCACAGTAATAAATCGTTTGGATATTACATACCGAGGGGTGATTCGAATAATAAAATTACAACGCTATGACTGTAACTATTCAAGCAACTCAACGAATTCTTGTCAATGGAGGCTCGTGAAGATACATCGATGAGAGGCTATGACTGTACGTCTTTGTTGGATTTCCACCTCGTATGGCATATTCAAACTTCACCTCGATTTTACCTACTGAAATCTTGGGCACTGTCTAGTTAACCTCCTGAGCTGGCGGTCGTCCGTTGAGCGATTGATGCGGTCGGTGAAAGTTATAGTAATGAACAAACACTGCAAGTCATTGGCAGACGCTCAGCCGACTGCCCACCCATGAGTTATGGAAACGGTCGACCCTCATTTTGAACGTGTGAAACCATTTTTCGATCAGGTTTCGGTCTGTGTAGTCGACCCGACCGTTCAGCCTTAATCGAGAGAAGGCAGTCCGATACCCAAAGGCATCAGCCAGAAACACCGTCTCTGAACAGTCGTGTTTCTCACAGACTTCATGGAGAAACGCAGCTGCTGGATCGGTTCCATGACGCTTGAACAGTGCAACGTCAAGAATCACTTTTGTGTCGAGGTCTATTGCAGCGTACAACCAAGACCATTCGCCATTGATTTTGACAGCGGTCTCG
>NZ_JAMYJY010000046.1:0-27099 GCF_024136985.1 Haloferax sp. AB510 | reverse complement strand
GTCGAGTCGCGGACGCTCCGGGTGCGAGTCGGCGGCGGGGGCGGCGAGCGCGACGACCGAGGCGACGACGCAGAGACCGAAGCCGAGGCCGACGTGGTTCGCTACGCCGCGACCGTCGAACTCGCCGGGGTCGAACTCGCGGCCGACGCCTACCTCGCGGTGACGCCGGTGGACGGCGAGTTCCTCCTGACCGGCGGCGCGTACCCCCGCGAAGTCCGCGGCGGCGACGCCGAGACGGCGGCGTCGCTCCGCGAGGTCATCGAGCCGGAGCGGTTCAGAGAAGAGCTGTTTCGCGTGATTCGCCGCGTCGGGTGAGGCGAGGCGGGCGGGCCGAAAGAGAGGCTGGCCCGACCACGTCGGTCTCGCTCACTCGTTGCGGGCGAAGACGAGGTAGCCGGTGTGGCCGACGCCGGCGGTCGAGGGGCGCGACCCGCGGTCGTTGAAGTCCATGTGCCGCTGAATCGTCTCGAACGTCTCCACGTCCGAGAGGCCAACCTCTCTGGCGGCTTCGACGGCCGCGCGCGTGCCCTCCACGAATGGGGAGTAGACGGCGACGTAGCCGCCGGTCACGAGCAGGTCGGGCGCGTGCCGGACGACCTCGGGCGCGTTCTCGGTGTCGAGGGTGAGCACGTCGAACTTCGAGTCCGCGAGGTCGTCGACCTCGTCGGTGATGTCGCCGGTGCGAACGTCGACGCGGTCTTCAACGCCGGCGAGCCGCATGTTCTCGCGGGCGACGTCGGCGAACTCGGCGTCGCGTTCGAACGTCGTCACGTCGACGCCGAGGCGACCGAGGTACGCCGAGAGGACGCCCGTGCCGGTACCCGCGTCGAGGACGCGCTCTCCGGCCGCGACGCCGGTGTGGCCGACGATGAGGCCGATGTCGCGCGGCATCATCGGCGCGCCGGTGCGCTCGAAGTGGTTGAAGAGGTCCGGGCCGCGCGGCTCGCGGACGAGGAACTCCTCGCCGATGTGGGTTTCGAGCGTCTGGCCGGCCTCCACGTCCTCGGGGACGGTGAGCATCCCGAGGTCGGTGTGCAGCTCGTCGCCGGGCGCCCGGAGGTACTCCCGGTCGCCGTGGACGAGGAGTATCACTCCAGTCGCGCGATGGCCGCGGCGAGGTCGCCGTCTTCGGCCTCGAGCGCTTCGCGGGCCTCGTCTTCGGGGACGCCGGCGCGCTGGGCCACGATGGCCACGTCGTCGGCCGGGATGGCGTCGGCGACTTCGTCGTTGTCGTCGCCGTCGTCACCGGCACCGAGTTCGCGCGTCTCGGGCTCACCGACGATTTGGTAGGTCTCCTGGCCCTGCGCGTCCATGCGCGTGACCTGGGCGTCGCTGAAGACGAGTTCCTCGTCGGCCGTTTTGATGACGACCTCCTCGGCCTCGAGCTCCGTCACGTCGATGCCCATCTGCTTCATCATCTGCTTCATCTTTCGCGGGTTCATCCCGCCGCCTCCAAACATACCCGAAGGGTCGGGGTGGGCGCTCAAAAGCGTGGCGAACGTCGGTGCGCGGCGGTCGGACCGCGGGCCGGCGGTCGCGCGCTCACTCGACCCGCGTGCTGACCGCGAGGCCGTTGCCGACCGGGAGAACGATGGTCTCGTACCGCGGGTCGGCCCGCACCGCGTCGAGGAACGCCGCGATGCCGCGGGTGTCGGCGTCGGCCCCGTCCAGCGCCGCCGCGTCGCCCTCGCTCCAGTCGGTGAGCGCGCCGAAGTCGACCGGGCCGCGCATCACGTTGTCGGCGACGACGACGCCGCCTTCGGCGACGCGGTCAGAGACGAGGTCGAACGCCTCGGCGTAGCGGTGTTTCTGGTGGTCCAAGAGCACGAGGTCGAACTCGCCGTCGACGCCCTCGAACAGGTCGAGCGCGTCGCCTTCGAGGAACGTCGTCCGGTCGGCGAGGCCGGCGCGGTCGAGAAAGTCCCGCGCCATGTCGAGTTCGTGGGCGTCGTGTTCGGTCAGGTAGAGTTCGGCGTCGTCGGCCATGCCCTCGGCGAACCACGTCGCGGAGTAGCCGAAGCCGGAGCCAAACTCGAACAGCCGCGTCGCGTCCGCGAGATGCGCGAGGACGCGGAGCACGCCGCCAGCCTCGGGACCGATGATGGGAAAGCCGTGCTCGTCGGCGTAGGCGGCCATCTCGGACTGCACCGCGTCGTGTTCCGGCGCGGTCGCCGCGAGGAACCGCCGCGTCTCGTCGGTCAGAATGTCCATGGCGAAGCAGGGCGCGCGAGCGACATAAAATCGGTCGCCGCGGCCGCGTTCACGGGTTCGGCCGCTACGCTCGCGGTCGTCGCGCTCGCGGTCGGAGATGGCGACCGATATCCGCCGACCCGCGTACGCTTAAGTAGGGACAAACCACATCTTCGACCATGTTTGATCCCGACGAACTCGAAGAGATTCGGGAGGCGAAAGCCGAGTGGGAGGAGGAGACGCTGGGGCCGACCCTCGACCGCTTCGGGGAGCGCAAAGAGGAGTTCACGACCGACACGGGCGGCAACGTCGTTGAACGGCTCTACACCCCCGACGATGCCGACGTGGACTACGACGAGGACGTTGGCTTCCCGGGCGAAAAGCCCTACACGCGCGGGGTGTATCCGACGATGCACCGCGGGCGGCTCTGGACGATGCGGCAGTACGCCGGCTTCGGGACGGCCGCCGAGACGAACGAGCGGTTTCGCTACCTCATCGACAACGGCTCGTCGGGGCTGTCGCTCGCGTTCGACCTGCCGACGCAGATGGGCTACGACTCCGACGCGATGATGGCCGCCGGCGAGGTCGGGAAGTCGGGCGTCGCCATCGACAGCCTCCACGACATGGAGACGGTGTTCGACGGCATCGACCTCGGCGAGGTCTCCACGTCGATGACCATCAACGCCCCGGCGGCCGTGCTGCTGGCGATGTACGTCGCCCTCGGCGACAAGCAGGGCGTCCCCCGTGAGGAGCTTCGCGGCACCATCCAGAACGACATCATGAAGGAGTACATCGCGCGGAACCTCTACATCTTCCCGCCGGAGCCGTCGATGCGGCTCATCACGGACATCTTCGAGTTCTGCGCGGCGGAGACGCCGAAGTTCAACACCATCTCCATCTCCGGCTACCACATCCGCGAGGCCGGGTCGACCGCCGCCCAAGAGGTCGCGTTCACCCTCGGCAACGGCATCCAGTACGTGCAGGCCGCGGTCGACGCCGGTCTCGACGTGGACGACTTCGCCCCCCAGTTGTCCTTTTTCTTCAACGCCCACAACAACATCCTCGAAGAGGTGGCGAAGTTCCGCGCCGCCCGGCGGATGTGGGCGAAAATCATGGAAGAGCGCTTCGGCGCGGAGAACCCGAAGTCGATG
Organism: Haloferax sp. AB510; assembly: GCF_024136985.1. Lineage (NCBI taxonomy): Archaea > Methanobacteriati > Methanobacteriota > Halobacteria > Halobacteriales > Haloferacaceae > Haloferax > Haloferax sp. AB510. Next base: position 23,758 of record NZ_JAMYJY010000046.1, on the reverse strand, counting down.
CAGTTGAAGTTCCACACCCAGACCGGCGGGTCGACGCTCACCGCCCAGCAGGTCGAGAACAACGTCGTCCGGGTCGCCTATCAGGCGCTGGCGGCCGTCCTCGGGGGCACGCAGTCGCTGCACACCAACGGAAAGGACGAGGCGCTGTCGCTGCCGACCGAGAAGTCGGTCCGGACAGCGCTTCGGACCCAGCAGATTCTCGCCCACGAGTCGGGCGCGGCGGACACCATCGACCCGCTGGCGGGCAGTTACTACGTCGAGGCGCTGACCGACGACATCGAAGACGAGGCGTTCGACCTGCTCGACGAGGTGGACGACCGCGGCGGCATGCTCGACGCCGTGAAAAACCAGTGGGTCCAGCGAGAGATTCAGGACGTGGCCTACGAGCGCCAACGCGAGATAGAGGAGGGCGAGCGCGTCATCGTCGGCGTCAACGAGTATCAGGTGGACGAAGAGCCGACCGTCGAGGTCCAGGAGGTCGCCGAAGAAGATGAGAGCAAGCAGGTCGAGTCGCTCGAAGCCCGAAAGGACGACCGCGACGAGGAGGCCGTCGAGGCCGCCTTGGAGGACATCCGCGCCGCCGCGAACGGCGACGAGAACCTCCTCCCGCTCATCGTCACGGCGGTCAAGGCCTACGCGACGGTCGGCGAGATATGCGGCGTCCTCCGCGAGGAGTTCGGCGAGTACGAACCCGGCATGGCCTGACCTACCGCCCGACTCCCGAGCGGTCGGCGTCGCCGACGACCGCCCCGCGCCCCGTGCCAACAAGTCACTAATTCTATACTTTCACCCGGCTATCAAGTTTTATTGTCGAACCCCGTGTGGCCACATTCGAGGCTTATGATGCCGCTTATCGCATTCTAAACCCGTCACACGCCAGGCCGCTGTCTGTCGGCGCGAGGTTCGCGCCAGCAGTCGCTCGATTGTTCGAGCAGCTGCGGCCGTCGCGTTGCGGGGCTCTTCGACCGGAGAGCCCCCGGTATCGCATCCGATTGTCCACCTCACCAGACGAATGTCACGACAACGCCCCCGAGACAGTCGTACCGTCTCCGATTATCGCCCCTCGCATCACCGCCCCGCGCCCTCACTCGCGACGCAGGCCGTCCTGCTCGCCTCGATGGCCGCGGTCGTCGCGGTCGTCACCTACCCCGCGGCGTCGCTCGCGGTCGCCATCACCGTCGCTGCCATCGTCGCCGTCGCCCGCGTCGTCGTCACCCGGGCCGACCGCTCGATGCTGACGGTCGACGTGCCCGGCGTCCCCGTCGAGGTCACGGTCGCCCGGACCGCCCGCGACTGAGGCTCGACCGAACGCCGTGAACCCCACGCCGACCCCGCCTGCACGACTTCGCGCCCTCACGCCCCACGCCCACTCGCCCCTCGCGTCCCGCTCTTGACGCGTCCTTTCGCGCTCGCTCTCCTCTCGTTCCCGACTCGTTTCGTCCCGTCTCGTCACCGATTGGACTCGGCGACCCGACCCCGGAGCACCCGAGCGACCGCCACGACGAGCATCGCTTGGAGGTAGCCGAAGACGGCGAGCGCCGGGTAGAACGTCGCCGTCTCGCGGACGCCGAACTCGTTGGCCGCGAGGGTGTCGAAGAAGAAGGCGGCCACGAGCGCGGGGTAGTCGATGACCCAAATCTCCCTCGGCAACACGCCGAAGAATCCGACTGCCCACACCGCCGCGAGTCCGGCGAAGACGGCGACTGTGGCCCGGGCTGTGGCGAGTCGGACGAACCCGTGTGCGAGCCGCCGTGGGTCTCGGGTGACCCGCTGGGTCGTCGGCATCACCGTCGGCTCACGCCACGTCGGCGTTCGACTCGGACGCCGATTCCGCGTCGGCGTCGCCGTCGGCGACGAGTGTGACGGCGGTCCCGTAGGCCAGAATCTCGGCCGCGCCCTGCGCCACCTCGGCGGTCACGTACCGGACGCCGACGACGGCGTCGGCACCCATCGCCTCCGCCTCGGCCACCATCCGGTCTGTCGCCTCGTCGCGTGCCTCGGCCATCAGACCGGTGTAGGACTTGAGCTCGCCGCCGACGATGTTTCGCAGCCCTTGCGTGATGTCGCGACCGACGTTCCGAGCCCGAATCGTGTTCCCGCGGACGGCACCCAACGTCTCCTCGATGTCGCGGCCGACGACCGACTCAGTTGTAGTTACTATCATGACATGAGTATCGAACCGTCTGGGTTTATCCGTTGCGCCCGACGAACTGGAGACATGCACTTCGACCACGTCGGAATCGCCACCCCCGACGCCGCCGGGCTGGCCGCGCTGTTCGCGGAGTTGTTCGACGCGCCCGTGGCCCACGAGGAGACGTTCGACGGCATGTCGGTCGTCTTCCTCGAACTCGAAAACGGCTATTTCGAACTGCTCGAACCCCACGAGGAGGGTGCCATCTCGAAGTTCCTCGACAAGCGCGGCGGCGGCATCCACCACGTCGCCATCGAGACCGACGACATCGAGGCCGCGCTCCGGACCGCCGAGGCCGCCGGTATCGACCGCATCGACGAGGAACCGCGCCCCGGCGCGTGGGGCCACGAGGTCGCCTTCTTACACCCCAAGTCCACGGGCGGCGTCCTCGTCGAGTTCGTCTCGCACTAAGCGATGACGGGAGACTCCCCCGACGACGACGCGCTCGCGGACGAGATTCCCGACGACATAGCTACTGGCGACGGCTCGACCGGCGACGATGGTGACGCCGCCGCGAACGATACTGACGCCGGAGGCCGCGGGTTCGCCGGACCGATGCGCGACTGGCTCTCCCACCGGGTCGCCGCGACGCCCGACCGAGAGGCGCTCATCCACGCCGCGACCGGCGACTCGTGGACCTTCCGCGAACTCGACGCGCTCGTGGACGAGACCGCCGGCCAGCTCGCCGCGCTCGGCGTCGAGGCCGGCGACCACCTCGGCGTCGTTCTCGACCCCGGTATCGACTACGTCCGACTCATCCACGCCGCGACGCGGCTCGGGGCGGTGCTCGTCCCGCTCAGCGACCGGCTCACGCCCGACGAGGTCGGCCGCAACGTCGAACTCGCGGACGTGACGACGCTCGTCTGCGGCGAGTCCACCGAGTCGACGGCGGTCGAGGCCACGACCGACGTGCCCGTCGTCTCCGTGGACGACCCGCGCTGGGAGGGCGTCATCAACCTCTCGTCCATCGCGCCGAAGTGGGTCGAACCCGCGGGCTGGTCGCTCTCGGAGACGATGCTCCTGCTTTTCACCTCGGGGACGACCGGGACGCCGAAGGCCGTGAAACTCACCATGGGCAACCTGCTCGCCAACGCCGTCGCCGGGGCGTTCCGACTCGGCGTCTCGCCCGACGACCGGTGGCTCGTCACGCTCTCGTTGCACCACATGGGCGGCATCGGCCCGATTCTCCGCGGCCCGCTGTACGGGACGACCGTCGTCCTCCGCGAGGGGTTCGACGCCGGCGGCGCGGCCGACGACATCGGCAAGTACGACGTGACGGGCGTCTCGCTCGTGCCGACGATGCTCAAGCGGATGCTCGACAGCAGGGGGACGCTCTCGGACTCGCTCCGCGTGGTGCTCCTCGGCGGCGCGCCCGCACCCGACGAACTCGTCGAGCGCTGTCGGAACTACTCGGTGCCGGTCTACCCGACCTACGGCATGACTGAGACGGCCTCGCAGGTCGCCACCGCGACCCCGGACGAGGCGTTCGCCGACCTGGGGACCGTCGGGCGACCGCTGTTTTTCACCGACCTCTGGGTCGTCGACGAGGACGGCACCGCCGTCGAACCCGGCACGCCGGGCGAAATCGTCGTCGCGGGACCGACCGTCTCGCCCGGCTACTACCGGAACCCCGAGGCGACCGCGGACGCCTTCACCGACGCCGGCCTCCGGACCGGCGACATCGGCTACCGCGGCGACGACGGCCTCCTGTACGTCCTGAACCGGAAGGACGACCGCATCATCACCGGCGGCGAGAACGTCGACCCCGGCGAGGTCGCTGCAGTCCTGCGGGAACACCCGACGGTGGACGATGTCGTCGTGCTGGGCGTCCCTGACTCCGAGTGGGGCGAGCGCGTCGCCGCGCTCGTCGTCCCCGCCGACCCGGAAGACCCCCCGGACGACGAAGACCTCGACGCCTTCTGCCGCGAGCGGCTCGCCGGGTTCAAATGTCCGCGACTGGTCGAGACCGCGGAGGAACTCCCGCGGACCGTCTCGGGGACTATCGACCGCGAGGCGGTCCGCGAGCGGCTGGTCGCGGCCAAGCCCGTCGCGGAGGCTGAACCGGAGCGCGCGGCCGATCACGATGACGGTGACGGCGGTGACGACGACGAATTCGACGACAACGAGGCCGAAGTCGACGAGACGACGCCCGCGAGCGACGAGAGCGGAACCGACGGGGCCGCCATCGACGACGCCGAGACCGACGCGACCGTCGCGGACGCGGAACGCGGCGGAGACGACGATGCCGAGGCGATAGCCGACGACGGCGAGCGCGATGATGTCGAGAGTCCGGGGAGCGAAACTGACGACGGCGACGGCGACGACGACGCCGACGAACTCGCTCCCGACCGCGACGAGGAGTGAACGCGCCCGCGGGTGAAGCCAAATCCGCAGCCCGCGTCTCGCCGGATTGTGTCCAAACAATCATTACGTTTTACTGCAAGTGGACTGTATGGTAGGTGCTACCAACCAGACGCTTCGGCCGTTCCTGTGGCGCGCGGGCAAACTCTTTCCGGACCGCGAAATCGTCTCTCGGACCGCCGAAGGGCTGGAACGCTACACGTACGCGGAGTACGAGGGACGGGTGGCACAGCTCGCGGGGGCGCTTTCGGACGCCGGCATCGGGGACGGCGACCGGGTGGCGACGTTCTGCTGGAACCACAACCGACACTTCGAGACGTACTTCGGCGTGCCCTCGATGGGCGCGCAGTTGCACACCATCAACCCGCTTCTCCCCGACCACCACATCCAGTACATCGTCGAGAACGCGGCGGACCGAATCATCTTCGTGGACCCGTCGCTCGCGCCGAAACTCGCCGGCGCGGTCGACGAGGACGCCTTCGCCTCCGTCGAGCAGTTCGTCGTGATGGCCTCCGAGGTGCCGGACGACGTGGGGCTGTCCCCGGTGACTGACTACGAGTCGTTCGTCGCCGACTTCCCCGACGAGTACGACTGGCCGGACCTGCCGGAGGACCAACCGGCGGGGATGTGCTACACGTCGGGGACGACCGGGGAGCCGAAGGGCGTCGAGTACTCCCAGCAGATGCTGTGGGCGCACACGATGGCGACGCTCCCCAAATCGGGTCTCGACATCGGCGCGGAAGACGTCATCATGCCGGTCGTGCCGATGTTCCACGTCAACGCGTGGGGCCTGCCGTTTTCGACGACCGCGGCGGGCGCGAAACACGTCTACCCCGGCCCGTCGCCGACGCCCGGGGACCTCGCGAAGCTCATCGAGGAGGAGGGCGTGACGATGACCGCGGGCGTGCCCACGGTGTGGCTCGGCCTGCTCGACTACCTCGACGAGCACGACGCGGACATCTCGTCGCTCGAACGCATCATCATCGGCGGGTCGGCCGCGCCCAAGTCGGTCATCCGCCGGTTCGACGAGGAACACGACGTGGACGTGCTCCACGCGTGGGGCATGACGGAGATGTCGCCGGTCGGCACCGTCGCCCACCTCAAGCCGGGAATGGAGGAACTCCCCGCCGAAGAGCAGTACGAAAAGCGCGCTAAGCAGGGCCTGCTCGCGCCGGGACTGGAGATGCGCGTCGTCGACGACGACGGGAACGAGGTCCCGTGGAACGGCGAGGACTTCGGCGAACTCTGGGTGCGCGGCCCGTGGGTGACGACCGAGTACTTCGAGCGCCCCGACGCGAACGAGGAGGACTACAAGGGCAACTGGCTGAAGACCGGCGACGTGGTCACGGTGGACGAAGACGGCTACGTGAAAATCGTCGACCGGGCGAAAGACGTCATCAAGTCCGGCGGGGAGTGGATTTCGTCGCTCGAACTGGAAAACAGCATTATGGCCCACGACGACGTGGCCGAGGCGACTGTCATCGGCGTCCCCCACGAGCGCTGGCAGGAGCGCCCCGTTGCGTTCATCGTCCCGAAGGGCGGCGTCGACGAGGACGCGCTCAAGGCCGAACTCGTCGCCCTCGTCGAAGACGAGTTCCCGAAGTGGTGGGCTCCCGACGAGGTCGTCTTCATCGAAGAGGTGCCGAAGACCGCGACCGGCAAGTTCGACAAGAAGGTACTCAGAGACCAGTACGACGACTCCTCGCTCATCGAGGGTAAGACGCCCGACGCGGAGGCCCCGTCGGACGAGTGAGCGCCGGGAGGTCGTGGGTTCTAACGAAGAACCAGTTTGAAGTTTAGACTGGTTCCATACACTATTTTTACTGTACAATCCTATGTCGGGACATGGAACTTCTCGACGACTCCATCGTGCCCGAACACGCCCGCGACCTCAAGCAGGAGGCCCGGGAGTTCGCCGAAGAGCACATCGAACCGGTCGCGGAGGAATACTACGAGTCCGGCGAGTACCCCCACGAGGTTCTCCAGGCGGGGATGGACGCGGGGCTCGTCGCGCAGGACATCTCCGAGGAGTACGGTGGGAAGGGCCTCGACCTCCAGCAGATTCTGGCAATCTCCGAGGAGTTCTACCGCGCCGACGCCGGCATCGCGCTGACGCTCCAACTCACCTCGTTCGGGTGCGAGATTATGGAGGACTACGGCAGCGAAGAACAGAAGGAGAAGTGGCTCCGTCCGGTCGCCGAAAACGAGCAGATTTCGGGACTTGCGGTCTCCGAACCGCAGACCGGCTCCGACATGGCCGGTATGGAGACGACCGCGGAGAAGACCGACGACGGCTACGTCCTCAACGGCGAGAAGTACTGGGTCGGCAACGCCGTCGAGGCCGACTGGCTAACGGTGTACGCCAAGACCGCCGACACCGACGACCGCTACTCGAACTACTCGATGTTCATCGTGCCGACGGACACGCCCGGCTACGAGGCCGAGCACATCCCCGAGAAGATGGGCATGCGCGCGTCGAAGCAGGGACACATCGTCTTCGACGACTGCGAGGTCCCCGAGGAGAACCTCATCGGCACCGAGGGCGGCGGCTTCTACATGCTCGCGGACTTCTTCAACCACGGTCGCATCATCGTCGGCGGCCACAGCCTCGGCCTCGCCGCCGCCGCCATCGAGGAGGCGTGGGAGTTCGTCCACGAGCGGCGGGCGTTCGGCCGCAACGTCTCGGAGTTCCAGGCGGTCCAGCACATCCTCGCCGACATGCGCATGGAGTTCGAGGCGGCCCGCGCGCTCAACTGGCGCGCCGCCGAGAAGGTCGAAAACAACGAGGACGCCGGCTTCTGGGCGGCCGCCGCCAAGACGAAGTCGACCGAGACGGCCGTCGACGTGGCCGAACGCGGCATGCAACTTCACGGCGGTCGGTCGGTCCTCAACGAGTACAAGATTTCGCGGGTCTACCGCGACGTGCGCATCCCGGTCATCTACGAGGGCGCAAACGAGATTCAGCGCAACCTCATCTACCGGCAGGGCGCGCTGTAAGGCGGTCCGGTCACGGCCCCAGAACTGACAACTCGTTTTCCGGTTTGGCATGGCTTGACCGGAACGCAGTTACTTTCTGAGCGTCGTACCTTGAGTCAGCACCAATGGTACGCACGAGTGTTATCGGCTGTGGAAACATGGGGAGCGCCCTTCTCACCGGTCTCTGGAAGGCGGGCGGCCACTCTGTCGTCGCCTGCGACCTCGACCCCGACGCTCTCGCCGCGGTCGCCGACTACTGTCAAGAGACGACTGACGACGTGTCGCGCGCGGCCGACGCCGACGTGGTGTTCGTCGCGGTCAAGCCCGACATCGTCGAGGCCGTCCTCTCGGAACTCGACCTGTCTCCCGACCAGACGCTCGTCACGATTGCCGCGGGCGTCCCGACCTCGTTCGTCGAGGCGCGCACCGACGCCCGCGTCGTCCGCATCATGCCGAACCTCGCCGCCGAGACCCGTGACATGGCCGCGGCGGCGACCGGCGACCTGACCGACGAGGTCCGCGAACTCCTCTCGGACGTGGGCGAGTTCGTCGAGGTCGAGGAGTCGCAGATGGACATCGCAACCGCGGTCAACGGCAGCGGCCCGGCCTTCGTCTTCTATCTCATCGAGGCCGTCACGCAGGCCGGCGTCGCGGGCGGACTCTCCGAGGAAGACGCCGAAACCCTCGCCGCCCAGACGTTCAAGGGCGCTGCCGAGACCGTCGTGCAGGACGACCGCAGCGCCGACGAACTCATCGACGCGGTCTGCTCGCCGAACGGGACGACCATCGAGGGGATGGAGGTCCTCTGGGACAGCGCCGCCGACGAGGCCGTCACCGAGGCCGTCGTCGCGGCCGAGCGCCGGTCGAAGGAGCTCGCGGAGGAGTTCGCCGATGAGTGAACTGAGCGAGACGGCGGAGACGACGGGGACGACGGAGGTCGCCGAGCCCGACGCCGACGCGGTCGCCGCCGCCCGCGACGCCGCTGCCGAGGCGGACCGCGTCATCGTCAAGGCCGGCACCAACTCGCTGACCGACGAGGACTCCAACCTCGACGACGACAAACTCGACAAGCTCGTCGACGACATCGAATCGCTCCTCTCGCGCGGCAAGGAGGTGCTTCTCGTCTCCTCGGGTGCGGTCGGTGCCGGCATCGGTCGCCTCGACCATCCCACGGCGGACCGCGACACCCTCGAAACGTCACAGGCGCTGTCGACGGTCGGCCAGAGCCTCCTGATGCACCGCTACACCGAGAGCTTCGAGCGCTACGACCGGAAAGTCGCCCAGATTCTCATCACCCAGCACGACCTGGAGAACCCCGAACGGTTCACCAACTTCCGGAACACGGTCGAGACGCTTCTGGAGTGGGGCGTCGTGCCCATCATCAACGAGAACGACGCGGTCGCCACCGAGGAGCTCCAAATCGGCGACAACGACATGATTTCGTCCAACATCGCGGTCGGCATCGGCGTCGACCTGCTCGTGACGCTCACCGACGTGGGCGGCGTCTACACCGGGAACCCGAAGGAGGACCCCGGCGCCGCGCGAATCGAGGTCGTCGGCGACAACTACAGCGACGTGGAGGACATCGTCACCGCGAGTTCGACCGGCGGCTTCGGCGGCATCCAGACGAAGGTCCGCGGCGCGCGCGACGCCGCCGAGTACGGCATCCCCGCCGTCATCGCACAGTCGACCGAACCCGACGTGCTGGCGAAGATAGCCGAGCGCGAATCGGTGGGAACAATGTTCCTCCCCCTCGATGGTGAACTCGATGACTGAGCGAGACACGACCGCGCAGGTCGAACAGGCACAGTCGGCGGCGCTGCGCCTCGCCAACGTCGACGCGGCCGACCGCGACGCCGCGCTCGGAGCCATCGCGGACGCCATCCGCGACAACAGCGAGGCGATTCTCGCGGCCAACCGCGAGGACGTCGAGGAGGCCGAGGCGATGCTCGCGGACGGCGAGTACACGCAGGCGCTCGTGGACCGCCTCAAACTCGACGAGGCGAAACTCGACGACATCGCCGGGATGGTCGAGTCCGTCGCCGAACAGGACGACCCGCTCGGCGAGACGCTGGCGGCGAGAGAACTGGACGAGGACCTCGAACTCTACAAGCTTTCTGTCCCCATCGGCGTCGTCGCGACCATCTTCGAGTCGCGCCCCGACGCACTCGTCCAAATCGCCGCGTTGGCGCTGAAGTCCGGCAACGCCGTCATCCTCAAGGGCGGCAGCGAGGCGAGCGAGTCGAACCGCGTGCTGTACGAGACGATTCTGTCCGCCACCGAGGAGCTCCCCGACGGCTGGGCGACGCTCATCGAGGCCCACGAGGAGGTCGACCGCCTGCTCGAACTCGACGACATGGTCGACCTCGTGATGCCCCGCGGCTCCTCGGAGTTCGTCAGCTACATCCAGGACAACACCCAGATTCCCGTGCTCGGCCACACCGAGGGCATCTGCCACGTCTACGTCGATGAGGCGGCCGATATCGACATGGCGGCCGACATCGCCCTCGACGCGAAGGTGCAGTACCCCGCGGTCTGCAACGCCGTCGAGACGCTCTTGGTCGACGAGTCCGTCGCGGCCGACTTCCTGCCGACGGTCGTCGCGCGCTACCGCGACGAGGGCGTCGTCCTCCGCGGCGACGACGCGACCTGCGAGTACGTCGATATCGACCCCGCGACCGACGACGACTGGGACACCGAGTACGGCGACCTCGAACTCTCCATCAAGGTCGTCTCGGACCTGTACGACGCGGTCGACCACATCAACGCCCACGGCTCGAAGCACACGGAGTCCATCGTCACCGACGACGCCGAGCGCGCCGAGACGTTCATGACCGGCGTCGACGCGGCCAGCGTCTTCCACAACGCCTCGACCCGGTTCGCCGACGGCTACCGCTACGGTCTCGGTGCCGAGGTGGGCATCTCGACGGGTAAGATTCACGCCCGCGGCCCGGTTGGCCTCGAAGGCCTGACCACCTACAAGTACTACCTCGAAGGCGACGGCCAGTTGGTCGCCACCTACGCCGGCGAGGACGCCGTCCCCTTCACCCACGAGGCGCTCGACGCCGAGTGGAACCCCGGCCACCGAAGCCGCCGGGACTGAGCGCACAGCCTTCGAGTTCCGCTTCTTCGCGGCACATAGAACTATATCCCTGACAGTCGCCTCTCCAGTAGAGTCGTCTCCGCTGCGACTCGGTGACTCCAATGGATTTAGACGAATTCGTCAGCACGCACGCACCGTCCGAAGGCGGCGAAGCCTTCGAACTCGAAAACTCGAAACTGCTCGACGTGGCTCTCGACGGGAGCGTCATGGCCAAGGCCGGGTCGATGGTCGGCTACACCGGCGACATCTCCTTCGAGCGCAAGTCCGCCGGCGGCCTGAAGGGGATGCTCAAGAAGAAGGCCACGGGCGAGGGCGACGTCATGATGCAGGCGACCGGCACCGGTCACCTCTATCTCGCAGACCAGGCCAAGGAGGTCCAGATTCTCGAACTCGACGCGGGCGAGGAACTGAGCGTCAACGGCAACGACGTGCTCGCGTTCGAGTCGAGCGTGAGCTGGGACATCAAGATGCTGACGAGCATCGCCGGGACCTCCTCGGGCGGCCTGTTCAACGTCTTCCTCGAAGGCCCCGGCCACGTCGCCATCACGACCCACGGCGAACCCATCGTCCTCCAGACGCCGGCCAAGACCGACCCCAACGCGACCGTCGCGTGGAGCGGAAACGTCTCGCCGTCGTCGAACCGCGACATCAACATCAAGGGTCTGCTCGGCCGCTCGTCGGGCGAGTCCTACCAGCTCGAATTCGCGGGCGAGGGCGGCTTCGTCATCGTCCAGCCGTTCGAGGAAGTCGGTCCCGGCCAGTAGTCGGTCGGCACGACTCCGACTCCATTTTTGCGCGCAGCGACCGTTTCGCCCGTCACTCGGAACCAACGGACCGAAACGACGCGTATCTCTAGTGCCCGGTGGACATATATTGACTGCCTGAACTGTTATGCCGGCTCCGTCCTAATCCCGGCGCATGGGTGACATCAGCGTCCATCTGGTCGACCGCGGTCGCGTTCTCACGGATATGGGGTACGTCCTCGACGGGTACACCATGGGGAGCGCGTCGAACCGGAGCCCCGACCACGAAACGGCCGAGTTCGTCGTCTGGAACGCCGTCGTCGATGGTCCCGACCGGACGGTGCTGTGGGACACCGGCGCGAATCCCGCGGCGGGCGACGGCTACTGGCCCGCCCCGCTGTACGAGGCGTTCGAGTACGTCGACGCCGCGGAACACACGCTCGAAGGCGACCTCGATTCGGTCGGCTACGACATCGCCGACATCGACGCGGTGGTGATGAGCCACCTGCACCTCGACCACGCCGGCGGCCTCGCCGAGTTCGCGGGCACTGACGTCCCGATATACGTCCACGAGGAGGAACTGAAGTTCGCGTACTACTCGGCGAAGACGACCGAGGGCTCCATCGCGTACCTCGCCTCGGACTTCGACCACGACCTGAACTGGAACGTCGTTCACCGCGACGAGCACACGCTGTTCGACGGCTTCCGGCTCATTCACCTGCCGGGTCACACCCCCGGCGTGCTGGGCGCGCACATCGAGACGCCCGAGGGCGACGTGCTCGTCGCGGGCGACGAGTGCTACGTCGAGGGCAACTACACGGACGAGGTGCCGCTCGGCCCCGGCCTGCTCTGGAGCGAGCGCGACTGGTTCGAGAGCCTCCAGAGAGTGAAGGAACTCGAACGCCGGACCGGCGGCGACGTGCTGTTCGGCCACGACCTCGACCGGTTCGAGTCGTTCGGCGACGGCTGGAACGTCTGAGACGGGCGACGACGCGCTCGGAGGACTCTGATTTTCTCGGTCTCAATCGCGCGACGGCGCACAGCCGCAGCTCTCTATGCGTCCGAAAAACGGTGAAAAGGAACCACGGGGGTTGTGGGGGGTGGAGTAGGGTGGGGTGGGTGAGTGGATGGCTGGGGGGAGACGACGGGCCGGCCTAAATCATGAGTTGCACGTCGGCGTCGGCCATGTGCTGGAGGGCCGTCGCCGCGCCGACGCCGGTGGTGACGCCGTCGTAGAACTCGGCTTCGTCGTAGCCCATCAGTTCGATGGTCATCTGGCAGGCCTGGAGGTCCACGCCCATGTCGAGAGAGGTCTCGATGAGCTCCTCGACGGTCGCTGTCCCGTTTTCCTTGATCTTCTTTTCCATCATGCTCGTGGCGACGTTGTCCATGAAGGGCAACGCGGCCACGGCGTTCGGCATCGGCATGCTCGGGTTGCCGACCGCGCTGAGCTTCAGGTTCTTCGACTTCTCCTCGTGGAGGATGTCGAGCCCCCAGAACGTGTGGAAGACCACGACGTCCCAGCCGAAGGCGGCCGCCGTGCTGGCGAGGATGAGCGGCGGGTACGCCATGTCGAGGGTGCCTTTGGTCGCGATGATGGTCATCGACTTCTGTCCGTCGTCGTCGGTCGCCTCCCGGAGGTCGGAGACCTCCTCCTGCAGGGCTTGGACCTGCGCTCTGAGGTCTTCGACGGAGGCGGCTCCCGCGTCGACGGGCGCGTCGGCGTCCGAGCTCATTCCTTCTGGATGAAGTGGCGGAAGACCGCGTCGCCGTCTTCCTCGGCCTCTTCCTGTTCGAGCATGGAGACGCCGTCGGTGGAGTCGGCCCAGCCCTTCAGGTCGCTCATACTGCCGGAGTCGGTCGCGACGACCTGCAGAATCTCGCCGCTTTCGAGGTCGTCGACCGCGCCGCGGGTCTTGACGACGGGCATCGGGCAGGACAGTCCTTTCACGTCGAGGGTCTCGGTGGGTTCGTATGTACTCATTTTCGAGGTCACCTGTGTTGGGTGTATTCCACAATATAGGGGTGCTTCGTAAAAGTGTGTCGGTTCTTGGGTAGACTACACAATACTTGGACTCGGCATCGATACGTGCCGGAATCGGTTGCTAACCGGGGTTTAGCGCCATTGCACGCTCGCACGAGTGCGAAATCGCACTACTTTCTGACGATGGATTCTGAGTTAGTATTGCAAGAAAATCAAACTACCATCCGAAAGCTTAAGTCGGACCCACCGATAGTGGGTGATGCATACATGACCGTTCCAGACCTGCCGGAACTCGAAGTCGACGTGCCAGTCATCGAGCCCGAGACGCTGAAAGCCCGCATCGACGAGGGCGAGGCGCTCACCATCCTTGACAACCGCGTGCCGTCGGAACACGAGGACTGGCGCATCGACGGCGAGAACGTTTCGCACGTCAACATCCCCTACTTCGAGTTCCTCGACGAGGAGCTCGACGAGTCGCTGTTCGAAGACCTGCCCGAAGACGAGGAGTTCGTCGTCCTCTGTGCGAAGGGCCACTCCTCGGAGTACGTCGCCGGGCTCCTGATTCAGGAGGGCTACGACGCCGTGGCGCTCGAACGCGGCATGAACGGCTGGGCGAGCATCTACGAGTACACCGAACTGGAGACCGACGGCGACGCGCTCGTCGCGCAGTACCAGCGCCCCTCCAGCGGCTGTCTGGCGTACCTCGTCGTCGACGGTGACGAGGCCGCCGTCGTCGACCCCCTTCGCTACTTCGCCGACGAGTACGTCGCCGACGCGAAGGCGCTCGGCGCGGAACTGAAGTACGCCATCGACACGCACATCCACGCCGACCACATCAGCGGCGTCCGCACGCTGGTCGAAGACCACGGCGTCACGGGCGTCATCCCCGAGGCCGCGGAAGCCCGCGGCGTCGACTACGACACGCCCTACGAGACCATCGCGGACGGCGAGACGCTCACCGTCGGCGACACCGACATCGAGGCCATCCACACGCCCGGCCACACGACCGGCATGACGACCTACACGGTCGACAACGTGCTGTTCACGGGCGACGGCCTGTTCATCGAGTCGGTCGCTCGCCCCGACCTCGAAGACGGCGACGAGGGCGCACCCGACGCGGCCGGCATGCTCTACGACTCCCTGCAGGAGCGCGTTCTCTCGCACGACGACGACGCCATCGTGGCCTCCGCGCACTTCAGCGACGCGGCAATCCCCGCCGACGACGGCAGTTACACCGCCACGCTCGGGGAACTGAAGGACACGATGGACGCACTTTCGATGCCCAAAGACGAGTTCGTGGAGTTCATCCTCTCGGACATGCCGCCGCGGCCGGCCAACTACATCGACATCATCGAGACGAACCTCGGCGTGCAGGAGTCGGACGACGACCGCGCCTTCGAGCTCGAACTCGGGCCGAACAACTGCGCGGCCAGCAACGAAGCCCTGACGAACTAAATGTCTGGTCTGACGCCGCTCCTCGTCGAGGGGCTCTTCCCGAACGGTATCGCGCACTACGCGCTTGGCGGCCTCCTCATCGGACTCGGGACCGCCGTCATCTACCTCGGGACGGGCATCATCGCCGGCGCGAGCACCTTCCTCGAATCGACGCTGTCGTACGTCTCCGACCTCCCGCGGTTCAACAAGGCGAAGTACGTCGCCTCGCGGGACTGGCGGGTCGTGTTCACCCTGAGCATCGTCGCCGGGGCCGCGCTCTACACCGTCCTGTTCGGCGATGGCTGGTGGGTCTCTGACGTACAGCCGTGGCGCTTCGCCGTCGGCGGTGTGCTCGTCGGCGTGGGCACCCGCATCGGGAAGGGCTGTACGTCCGGCCACGGGGTCTGCGGCGTCGGCTCTCGCTCGCGGACCTCGCTCGTCAACGTCGCCACGTTCATGCTCGTCGCCATCGGGGTCGCACAGCTCCTGAGCGCGCTGGGGGTGTCGCCGTGAGCGACGACGAACGCGGACTCGGATTCATGCTGGTCGTCATCGCGGGCGGCCTGATATTCGGGTTCGGCCTCGCCGTCAGCAACATGGCCCGACCGGAGGTCGTCCTCGACTTCCTCCAGTTCGACGACTTCGGCCTCGTCTTCGTGATGGGCGGGGCCGCCGTCGTCACCGGCACCGTCTTCGCGCTCGCCGAGGCGTTCGGCGACCGAGCGCCCCTCACCGGGCGCGACTACGGCCGACGCCTGAAATCGTTCGACAAGAACGTCGTCGTCGGCGGGGTCGTCTTCGGTGCCGGTTGGGGTATCTCCGGCATCTGTCCCGGCGCGGCCTACGCCAGCCTCGGCGTCGGCAACTACCCCATCCTCATCGCCATCGGCGGGATGTTCGTCGGCGCATACCTGCAGGGACTCTGGCGCGCCCGCCGCGCCGAGAGCGCCGCGACCGGCACCTCTGCCGACTGACCCGCCCCGCTGGCGAATCGGACTTCGTTCTTTCCTGTTTTTCGTCTCTCGACCGTAGAGCGACGGCGACGGAGCGCCCCGCCGCTCCGGTGAACTGTTGAATCCGGGCGGCGGCTCGCGCGCGGTGTCCCACTCCGGCGTTCGTCTCCGCCGACAGCGGGTTGTTCGGCGGTCGCCGCAATCCCCGTGAATGCGGTGATGAGTGCTTCTCGACCGCGATTTCTCCATTTCAGTACGCTTGGATACAGTATTGCACAATAAGCAAACAGCTATTTTGTCATAGATAGCGGAGAAATATGTTCGTAACGTCGTGTGATACAAAATATGCCCCGATTAAGTGGTATTTCTATGGTCAATCTATAACTTATGGGTATGCAATGACGATATGGTATTGTACAGTATTCCCAAAAGCGTTATATCCTCACTCCGGTTAGCCAGCCATGTACAAGAAAGTATGATGCGTGCAATACACTCTGAGCGCCCCGAGGGGTGCTGGTAAGATGTTCGGAATCGAGACGTTGAGCGGAAACGCACAGGCCGCCGCGCTCGTCGGCGTCGTTCTCGTCGAGGCGATGGTGCTGTACGTCGGCTACGGTGCGCTGACCGCCGCGCTCGGACCGTCCGTGCGGAAGGCCATCGGTGGTGAGTGAGCGTGTTCGAGCTATTCGGCATGTCGGCCGGGATGCTGGCGCTCTTCGTCGCGTTCGGCGTCCTCATCGGCGTTCTGTTCGGCTTCTTCGGCATGGGCGGGTCGTTCCTCGTCACGCCCGCGCTGCTCGTCATGGGGTATCCCTCGCGTGTGGCCGTCGGCTCCGGCCTCGCGTTCGTCTTCGGGACTTCCGTCATCGCGACGCTGAAGCACCGCGACCTCGGGCAGGTCGACTACAAACTCGGCATCTCGATGATCATCGGAACCACGGTCGGCCTCGAAGTCGGGAAGGAAATCGTCCTCTACCTCGAAGAACTCGGACTCGCCGGTAACATCATCAGCGTCACGTACGTGCTCTTGCTCGGCGGTATCGGGCTGTTCGTCACCTACGAGGCGCTAAAGGGCGGGAACGGTGGCGGCGTCAGCCACGACGTAGACGGCGACGCCGACATCGACGCCGACGACATCCCCGAGTTGGCGAAGAAGATTCAGAGCTACTCGCTCCCGCCGATGATAACCCTCCGCGGCGGCGTCAAGGTCTCGCTGTGGATGATTCTCCTTGTCGCGTTCGCCACGGGGCTCCTCTCGGGCTTCCTCGGCGTCGGCGGCGGCTTCATTCGCATGCCCGCGCTGTTCTACCTTATCGGCGTCCCGGTGCCTATCGCGGTCGGGACCGACCTGTTCGAGATCATGTTCTCGGGCGGCATCGGCTCGTTCCTCTACGCGCAGTCCGGCGGCGTCGACCTCTCTATCGTCGCGCCGCTCCTCGCCGGCTCGGCGCTCGGTGCGCGCGTCGGCTCCGCCGCGACCTCCATCGTCGACGAGGACGAGATCAAGATTTACTTCGGCCTGATGCTGCTCCTCGGCGCGCTCGCGGTCGCCGTGCGGCAGGCCGGGAACTACCTCGGCATGGGCGTCCTCGACTACGTCAGTCTCGCGCTCATCCTCGGGTCGGCGCTCATGGTCTCCGGCGCGGTGCTCTACAGCGCCGTCAAGTCCATGCGCGCGCCTTCGGCCGCCGGGAGTTCGACCGCCGACTGAAGGCGACGGCTCGCACGCGAACCTCACTCGCATCGAACCCGAATCCGCGACACCGGGCCGCCGTTTCTCCCCCGGTGTTGTGCAAACTATACAAACCCTTTTGAGGGCTGACCACGTAGCCCGAACCGATAATGGCTAGCTCGATGGTCGAATACCTGCAATCGGACATGGAGTGCGAGGGGCTCCTCGAGTGTCTCCACGGACTGAAGCAACTCGACCGGCGGTGTTTCGAGGTGCTCGTCGAGACCGACGAACACCTGACCGTCGACGAGGTCGCCGAAGCGGTCGAACGGGAGCGCTCGACCGCCTACCGCTCCATCCAGCGCCTGCTGCAGGCGGGGCTCATCCAGAAGGAACAGGTGAACTACGAACACGGCGGCTACTACCACGTCTACCACCCGACCGACCCCAACGAGGTCGCAGACGACATGCAGCGCATGCTCAACGACTGGTACGCCCAGATGGGTACGCTCATCCAGGAGTTCCGCGACAAGTACGACGAGAAAATCGTCCCCGCGGAGTAGTTTTCTTCGACCGACGAGCGGCCGCCGCCTCTCGATTGGTCTACCTCCCAAATCGATTAGGTTCCGCATTCAACCGCACACAGTCCATAGCTACTGCTACGACCGCTCTATGTCGAAGAGTAAAAGCAGTCCCCGAAATAACGAGTTCGTCGAAGAGTGCCAGTCGTGTGAAGCCCGAACGCCGCACGACGTCTCCATCGAAATCAAGACCGAGAGCCGGAAACGCGAGAACCGCGAGTTCTCCCGCGAGCCGTACCGCGTCACGCGCTGTACGCGCTGTGGGAACACGCGGTCCCAGCGAATGAACGACGCGTGAGCGAGACCGCTGCCGACCGGCGTCCACCCTCGGCAGACCACGCCCGAGTCCGACCGACCGCCTCCGCGACACCGACGTAGCCACGGTCCGAGCCATGACACAGACACCCACGCCCGACGCGCCGACTGTCCTCCTCGTCGACGACGAGGCCGCCCTCGCCGATAGCCTCGCGCTGTGGCTCGAACGCCGCTACCGCGTCCGAGTCGCGTACTCCGGGCGTGAGGCCCTCCAGACGTTCGACGAGAGCGTCGACCTCGTTTTCCTCGACCACAACCTCCCCGGTCTCTCCGGCGAATCCGTCCTCGAAGAACTCCGCCGCCGAGTCGACCCGGCGTCGTTCGGCGTCGTCATGCTCAGCGCCACACCCGGCGACGAACTCGCCGACCTCCCCGTTGACGCCGTGCTCACGAAGCCAGTCACCAAACGCGACGTCTTCGACGCCGCCGACCGATTCGTCGGCAACGCGCCCGAAGCCAAACTCGACTAATCTCCTTTCGACGGTCGGTAGCCGTCCGCCTCAGTCGTCCGCCGCCGCGGGATTCAACTCGTCGAAATACGTCTCGATGAGCTTTCGCTCCGCCGTCCGAAGGTGTTCGTGGAGCGTCGGCGGCGAAATGCCGAGCGAGTCGGCGACCTCCTCGGCCGTGCTCCCGCGGGGCCACTCGAAGTAGCCGGAGACGAGCGACGTTTCGAGGACCGTCTTCTGCCGGTCTGTCAGTTTCGAGTCGAGCGTCCGCCGGAAGGAGTCGGCCGACTGGACGGACCGTTCCACCTCGCGCTTTGCGACGACCGAGACGCCGGGTGCGGCCGCCGTCACCGCCTCCACGAGCGCGCCGTGGTCGGCGTCGGCCGCGACGTGGAGCGCGAGGGTGCCGCTCCCCTCGGAGAGCGTCAACCGCTCCACGCTCGCGCCGTGGTCGATGGCGGTCGACAGCACCGCCTCGGCGTCGGTGCGGAGTTCGACGACGGACTCCTCGTCGCCGTCGGCGACGACGCGGGCCTGCGAGACGTCCGTCCGAGTCGATGGCGGCCGCGACCGCATCGCACCCCGACGCGCCGGCGACGCTGACAAAACAGGTGAGCTCGTCGCCGGCGCGGGTGACGCCGTCCAGCGAGAGCCGGCAGTCGAGCGTCGCCGAGAGCCCGGCGAGCACGCCGGCGTCACCCGCGCCGGCGATCTGAAACTCCAGTTCGACGACGCTGTCGCCGTTGAGAAGCTGCTTGCTCTGGGTCGCGTTGATACCGTTGCCGACGGTCGCGCCGAGGTCGGAAAACAGTCCTACGGACTCCTCGTCGAAGCCGTCGGTCTCGTCGTAGACGACGAGTGCGCCGTACGCCGTCTCGCGGTAGTCGATAGCGACACAGAGCGCCGACACGGCGTCGAGGTCGGCGGCGTCGTCGCCGAACACCGCCGCGCGGTGCGCCTCGGAGATGTCCTCGAAGGCGAAGCCGTCTTCGACCGTTCCGTCGATGTCGAACGCCTCGTCGACGAAGTCGAAGTCGACGCCCGCGGGTTCGAGTCCGTAGCCCGCCGCGGCGGTACACCGGAGCGTGCCGGCAGCGGTGCGTCTGAGAACGACCGCGGCCTCGTGGGCGCTCGCGACCGCGTCGCAGACAGTCTGTTCGATTTCGTCGCGGGTCCGCGCATCGATTACCGCCCGGTCGATGTCGCGGAGGAGCTCGTTGGTTCGGTTCAGGCGGTCGAGCTGGGCCTCGCGGTTGCGAATCGCCGCCTCGTGTTCGGCCCGCACCGCCTTCAGCCGGCTGCGGAGGTCCGAAAGCGCCTCGGGTTCGCGGAGTTCCTCCACGTCGCGGCTGTCGAGCGCCGCCTCGGTGGATTCGAGCGCGAAGTACTCGCGGACCTCGGACTCGAAGCCCGACCGCACGAGCAGCTCTTCGACCGTCTCTTTGACCTCCGACTCCGAGACGGGCTTGACGAGGTAGGCGTCGAACGGCATGTCGACGATATCGGTGTCCGGCTCGACCGCGGTCATCATCGCTACGCGGCAGTCGAAGTCGCGCTCGCGAATCTCGTCGAGCACGTCGTCGCCCGTGACGTTCGGCATTCGGCGGTCGAGGAGGACGACGTCGACGGTGTCGTCGAGTCGGTTGAGGGCTTCTTCACCACCGTAGGCGGTCTCGACGGCGAACCGCTCGCCATCGAGCCAGTACCGGCAGGTGTCTGCGAGGTCCTCGTCGTCGTCAACGACGAGGACGACCTGCTCGGCGGCCCGCTGTCCGGGGCTCTCGCGCGCCGAGCGTTCGGTGACCATCGTATCGAACACACAGTAACGGCGAACGGTAATATATCTGCCCATCGAAGCAGGTGGAATTTAGGCGGTTCAGTGACCCGATTCGGTCGTCTCTGACGGACGCGGGACTCCCGCGACCGACTGCGAACCGACTGCGAACCGAGCCACGAGCTGACCCGCGAGCCGACCGCGGGCCGAACTCACGCTCGCGGGAGCGTGACGACGAACGTGGCCCCGCCGCGGTCGTTGTCCTCGATTGCGACAGTTCCGCCGTAGCTCTCGACGATTTCGCGGACCAGAAACAGGCCGAAGCCGTTGCCCGGGTTCGACAGGTCCTCGATGCGCTGGTCGACGATGCGGTGTTTCTCCTCGTCCGGAACGCCCGGGCCGTTGTCGGAGACGCGGAGTTCGACCGCGTCGTCGCCGGCTCCCACCTCGACTTCGACCGCCGGGTTCGGCTTGTCGTTGTGCTGGACGGCGTTTTTCAGCAGGTGCTCGATGACCTCGTCCAGCAGGTCGTCGGCGACGACCGAAACGTCGGGGAGTCGTCCGACTTCGACGCTCGCGGCGTCGGTCTCGCTCCGCAGCGACTCCGCGCCGTGGTCGACCGCCTCGTCGATTCGACGCGGCCGGAACTCGTGGGACTCGCGCTCGACGATGACCTTCATGAACGTCCGCATCGTCCCGACGAGTTCGGTCATCTCGCGGACGCGGCCCTGTATCGTTTCGAGGTGGGTCAGCCCCGCGTCGTCCACGAAGTCCTCGACGATGTCCGCCCGCGCACCGACCACGTTCAGCCCGTTGAGGAGGTTGTGCCGGATGATGCGGTTCACGAACTCCAGTCGCTCCTGTTCGCGGCGCAACTCCCGTTCTCGCTCCTTGCGGGCGGTGATATCGTGGCCCTCGAGGACCAGAAGCGACACCTCGCCGTCGTCGTCGCGGACCGGGGTGACGGAGAAGTCGATGACGACCGGCCGGTCCGTGTTCTCCCGCGAAATCTCGACCTCGTAGCGCACGAACTCGCCGTCGGCCGCGCGGTCGAGGGCGTCCCGGAGGTCGGCGATACGCTCGTCGTCGCCGCGCCACCACGGTGTCTCCCACGCCCGCGACCCGACGATGTCGTCGCGGTCGGCGTCCACGAGGTCGAGCGCGGCGTCGTTCACCCGGAGGACCGTCCCGTCGGGTTCGACCAGTCCGATGTACTGGAAGGTACTGTTGAACACCGCGTCGAGCTGTTGCTCGCGGCGCTTCCGCTCGGTCATGTCGCGGGTCACCTTGGCGAAGCCGATGACCTCACCGGCGTCGTCGGTCAGGGCGGTGATGGTGACAGACGCCCAAAAGCGAGTGCCGTCGGCACGGACGCGCCACCCCTCGTTCTCCGCTCGGCCCTCGGTTCGTGCTCGGTCGAGGAGGCGCTCTGGCAGGCCGTCTTCGGCGTCCTCGTCGGTGTAGAACGTCTCGATGTGCTTGCCGAGTATCTCCTCCGTATCGTAGCCCTTGATGGCCGCCGCACCGCGGTTCCAGCTCTCGACGCGACCCGAGGCGTCGAGGCGGAACAGTGCGTACTCCTCGATGTCCTCGACGATGCGCGAAAACGCCTGCTCGCGGCGTTCGAGTTCGCGCTCGCGCTCCCGCCGGACGTGGGTGTCGATGCCGTGGGCGACGGCGTGGCCGAGATTCGAAATCGGCTCGCCGAGCTCCGCGGTGAACGCCCGCTCGTGTTCGGCGTACATCGTGAGCACGCCGTAGCGCGCGTCGTCGTAGACGAGCGGCACCGACGCCGCCGAGCGGTAGCCCCGTTCGAGTGCCGGCTCGCGGAACGGTCCAAACGCCGGCTCGTCGGCGATGCTGTGGGTCGCCTGCACCGCGTTCGACCGGACCGCGCGGCCGACCGGGCCGTTTCCCTCGGGGCGCTCTGCCGACACCGACACGTCTATCTCGTCGAGGTAGCCGTCCTCGACGCCGGCCCACGCGGTCGGCTCCACGTCGCCGGTCGTCTCGTCAACGACGCCGACCCACGCGAACCGGAGTTCGTCGGTCTGGACGAGTCGCTCGCAGACTTGGCGTTCGATGTCCGTGCGCCCGCCGGCGTCGACGATGGTCTCGTTCACGTCCGCGACGACCTCGTTGAACGTCGCGAGGATGTCGAGTCGCTGGCGCAGTTCGCGCTCCGTCGCAGACGGGTCGTCGACCGACTGCGGAGACTCGTCGGTCATCCGTCTCGACCACCCCTCGAACCGGCGTCCCGTCGTGCGTGCATACCCCGACTCTAACCCCCACTGACTTGTGCGTTTCTCGGTCGGCCCGAACCAGACCTAACCACGTAGGGCCGTGAATTAGTATCGACCGCGCCATCCGACTATATGGCCACAGTGACCTGCCCGGGTCACTCGTCGTGCCCGCACGACCCTACGGCGGAATCGACAACCTACCCCCTCTCTCCGCCCTGGGGACGTGTCCCTGCCCAAACCCCAACTCCCTTTCCGCGAAATCGCCCGACGAGCGACGGGTGTTTCGTTCGTGTCCCCAGGGCGTACATTCATTTCTAGCCGATGCAGATACAAGACCAAAAGCACGCATCACCGCGCCATTTACGCCGGATGAGCACATACGTGCAATCCATGAAGAAAAACGAGCTCATTCACGTGCATTCGCTGCTCGTGGAAATCGCCACAGACTACCGCAACCGCGGGGTGCTCACGAGCGCCGACCTCGAACCGTACCACCAACTCGGAATCGGCCCGATGGCCCTCCGTGACTGCCGCGCCGACCACGAGCGGGCCGTCCGAACGCTCACAACCGTTCTCGCGGTCGGTGCCGCCCGCGACCTCGACCGCGACGCGGAGTCGGTGCCCGGCCGACAGCTGCTCCATCCCGACGAGGCGACCGACACCGACACCGACCAGCGCGTCACGTCACACTGATATTTTCTTCGCGGACCACCCCTCGAACAGCGGCGGCACCGGCCGACGGATGGACCTAAGAGCGCCCGGTGAGACGCCCCCGGTATGCGACTCGAAGACTATTGGGGAGTCGGGCCGAAGACCTCGGACCGACTGAAATCGGCTCTCGGCAGGGAGGGAGCGGTCGCCGCTATCGAGTCGGCCGACGTGCGGGCGCTCGTCGACGCCGGCGTCACCCGCGGGCGCGCGGTTCGCATTCTCCGCCGCGCCGACGGACAGGCCGGCATCGACGCGCTGGCGACCCGCG